>JAYTMM010000174.1:0-8677 GCA_043728555.1 Pseudobdellovibrionaceae bacterium | reverse complement strand
AATTGAATCTGCTGATAAATTCGCTCAGGTTTTAGGCTTTTGAGAGCTAAAACATGGTCTGGGTCTGACGCTAAATAATTTTGAAAATCTACTATTGACCATATTTAAAAATCCTCGTAGAACATCTATTCACCTTAGGGGTCCAAGAGGCGCCTTTGCGTAGAGAAAGAAAAAAACACACATGAATAAAACGATCAGTAAGTCTCAAAAAGAAAAGATGTCAGTATTGGCTATGCTCGATGCTGAAGATTCTAAAATTGCATCAAACCCAGGTTTGAATGCAAAAGTAACAGTAAAGTCTGGTGAATTTGAAACGATGTTTCAAGCCGCTAGCAAAGACCAGGAATTCCGTGTTGGCGATGTCGTCAACGGAACAGTGGTTGAAGTGCAATCTGATTATGTCCTTGTCGACATTAATTACAAATCAGAAGGTCTTATTGCGATCAACGAATTCAGAATTGTTGATGGTGTACGTCAAATTAAAGTCGGCGAATCAGTCGAAGTATTAATTGATCGTATTGAAAATGATAACGGCATGATTGTTTTATCGAAAGAAAAAGCAGACATGGCACGCGCTTGGAATGATATTTCTAAAGCTGCAGAAAACGAAGAAGTCATTGAAGGATTAGTTGTAGCAAAGGTTAAAGGCGGATTATCAGTTGATATCGGCGTAAAAGCTTTCTTGCCAGGATCACAAATTGATTTACGTCCTGTTCGCAACATGGATATTTACTTAGGTAAAAAATATAAATTCAAAGTTATTAAATTTAACAAAAAACGTGGAAACATTGTTCTTTCTCGTCGTGCAATTCTTGAAACAGAGCGCGATAGCATGAAAGCTCAAGCTGCAGATACAATGAAAGAGGGCGCAACAGTTCTTGGTCTTGTTAAAAACATTACTGATTACGGTGCATTCATCGATTTGGGCGGCTTAGACGGATTGTTACACATCACTGACATGAGCTGGGGACGTATTAAACATCCATCAGAAGTCATTAATGTTGGCGATGAAATCAAAGTTAAAATCTTGAAATACGACACTGAAAAAGAACGCGTATCATTAGGTATGAAGCAATTAACAGAAGACCCTTGGTTGACTGTCATTTCTCAGTTCCCAGTGGGCCAAAAAGTAAACGGAAAAATCGTTTCTGTTGCCGAGTACGGTGCATTTGTTGAATTGGGCGATGGCGTTGAAGGTTTGATTCACGTTTCTGAAATGTCTTGGACAAAACGTGTAAAGCACGCAAACCAAGTCGTACAAGTGGATCAAAAAGTTGATGTTCAAGTTTTATCTATCGATTCTGAGAATCGCAAAATAAGCCTTGGTATGAAACAGCTTCAGACGAACCCATGGTTAGAAATGAAAGATACATATCCACCAGGAACAATCATTGAAGGTGAAGTTAAATCTGTCACTGACTTTGGTGTTTTCATCGGAATCGAAGATGGTATTGACGGTTTAGTTCATATTTCTGATTTCTCTTGGACAAAACGTGTAAATCACCCTTCTGAAATGTTTGCCAAAGGAACAAAAGTTCGCGCGGTTGTTTTAGGTGTTGATACTGAAAACGAAAGATTCTCTTTAGGTGTTAAACAGCTTGAAGGCGATCCTTGGTCACATATCGAATCTAAATACGGTATCGGTACGCAGCACGAAGTAAAGGTCACCAAGACTGTTGATTTCGGTGCATTCGTTGAACTTGAGAGCGATATCGAAGGTTTAATTCATATTTCTGAATTAACGACTGATAAAATTGCTACAGTTGAAGACTTCATCAAAATTGGTGACAAGTTAAAAGCTGAAGTCATCACAATCGACAAAGATGCCCGAAAAGTAGGCTTGTCATCAAAACTTGTTAAATTGCGCGAGCAAAAAGGTGATGTTGATGAATATGTTAAAAAGGCAACTGCGACAGCAAAAACAAGCTTCGGCGATATGTTTGCTGATCAATTGAAAAACTTGAAGAAGGATTAATTTTTGTTTGGGTTTTAATACCCAGCGAAATGACTGAATTCTAATGAAAGAGGAACCTATATCAGGTTCCTCTTTTTTTTTGAAACAACGTTTCAGAAAAGTGAAACTAAACTCGAAACAAAGTTTCGGAAAAACGAAGCTAGACAGCATACAATTTAAAATCATGGAGTGATTTATGAAGCAATGGTCATTTGGTAAAAAATTTTTTCTGGCATTATTTTTATTTGTCGTCGTTGTCACGGGCTACAGAATCTGGGCAGGCAGATCTGAAAATTCAGGCGATCGTATAATTTCAAAAAATGAGATTTTACATCTTGAAATTAATGGTGTGATCATGAACGGCAAAAAATTTCTAGATAATCTAAAGCGCTATAAAAAAGACGCTTCAGTCAAGGCCGTCGTGATTGAAATTAATTCTCCGGGCGGTGCAGTCGGACCATCGCAAGAAATTTATTATGAAATTATGCGTTTCAAAAAAGAAACAAAAAAACCTGTCATCTGTGTATCAACGGGGCTGATAGCAAGCGGTGGATATTATTCGGCGCTTGCATGTGATCAGATTGTCGTGGCTCCGGGCACGATGATTGGCTCGATTGGCGTTATTATGGAATTTGCAAATCTTGAGGGTCTGTATGATTTTGCAAAAATAAAACGTTACACAATTAAATCAGGTAAATTTAAGGATTCTGGTTCTGAATACCGTGCTATGCGCGACGATGAGCGTGAATTATTTCAAAATATGATTGATGAAGTTTACGATCAATTTCGTAAGACCGTGGCCTCTGCCAGAAACCTGCCACTTGATTTTGTCACGCAGTATGCGGACGGTCGGGTAATGACGGGTTCAACAGCTGTAAAATTAAAATTCGCAGATGCGGAAGGGACATTCGAAGACGCCATTCGTATGGCCGCACAAAAAGCAAAATTGGGTGAAGATTACCATGTGTTTAAACCGCACAAAGAAAAAACTTCGGTCTGGGATTTAATTATGGATGAACGAAATGACAACGATGATTTAAATTCGTTAGCAGATTTGGCGGATTTGAAATCTAAAGTATCTGGTAAAATGGGTGCTGAAGCCGTTACCAAAGCGATGCAATCTGTTTTTAAAACAAAATATTTAAATCAACCGATGTATTTAATGCCTGGCTCATGGGAATAAAAAAAACTGATAAAAAAAAATCGACTGTGAACTTTGACGGACATGTTTGGCCTATCGAACGCGACGTTTTTTTTCGTCCAGCCAGATTCAAATACGTCAGAAAATTGATTAAACCCCAAGGTTGTGTATTTTGTAATTCAGCAAAAAAAACGGCAACTGAAAAAACACTCTGTGTGTATAAAACTAAATATTCACAAATTGTGATTAATAAATTTCCGTATAATTCCGGACATGTTTTGGTGTTACCGCTTCGGCATGAAGGTGATATTTTAAATTTATCAGATATCGAATTTTCTGATTTGAATCAGACTTTCAAATTGGCGATTGGTGCAATTAAATCTGTGTATCAACCGCACGGATTTAATTCAGGAATGAATCACGGTGTGACGGGCGGAGCTGGCATTCCCGATCATTTACATTATCATGTGATTCCGCGATGGAATGGTGATCTGAATTTTTTTCCGTTGATTGCAGAAACAAAATTAGTGATCGAAGAATCAAAAACAACATATAAAAAATTAAAAAAATATTTTAAGGATTTAGCATGAATCAAATAAATACACCGCCATTAACACCCGTCGTTAAACGTTTGATGATTGTGACTGTGGCAATTTGGTTTGTTTTGCAAATTATCATGGGTCAGTTTTTTAATCTGAAGGCATGGCAAATTTTTATTTTGCATCCGTATCAAATCATTGAAAATTTTTATGGGTGGCAGTTAATAACGTATATGTTTTTTCACGCTATATCGCCGTTTCATTTATTATTTAACATGTTGATGCTGTGGTTTTTCGGTTCTGAACTTGAGCGTGTTTGGGGTGCCAAATTTTTCGCGATTTATTATTTTTTATCAGGTGCTGGGGCCGCGATTATTTATTGTTTGGGTGTTGGCATTTATGCGGCGCTGACGGGCGTGCGTACGCCGCTGGTGATCCCTGTGATGGGAGCCTCTGGTGCATTGTTTGGTTTATTGTTGGCTTACGGAATTATTTTTTCAGAACGTGAAACCTATTTTATGGGTTTGTTTCCAATGAAAGCTAAATATTTTGTGATGCTGGCTGGAGCGCTTGATTTTGCTTCACTGATAAGCAGCAGCGGATCATCTGGTGGTGAAGTTGCTTACTTGGCGCATTTGGGTGGAATTATCTCTGGTTTTATGATTTTAAAAACTCAGGTCTATTTAAAGGTTCAGCAAACTAAAAATAAACTCAAGAAAAAAACGGGTTCATTACGACTTGTGGTCGATAACGAGAAGGTCAAAGATCAAAGTAACCCTAAATATTGGAATTGATTGCTTAAAAGATCTGGTTTTGATACTTATAACACCTGTAAATATCCCGTAAAACGTAAGGAGTTTTTATGTCATTAAATAAAGCTGTCGAGAATTTAAAATTTGATAAACGCTTGTTAGATCTTAATTTACGTTTAGGTCGTTTGACTCAAGATGAATACAATCAGCATTTGAAAAATTTGGCTGACCTTGAAGTAGATTCTTCAAAATTAGATCTTGAAGAATCTGACGCTGAATAATTTAAGCTGAATATTTTTAATTCTGATTTGTTATAAAGAGATCCATTCCTCGCGGAGAATTTTAAATTCTCCGTTTTCATTTACGACATACAGAGTTTTTATACCACGATCTTTGTGGCCATCTGATTCATAATTCTGAACAAAACGTAAAACATACTGATTTTTTTGATTAAAAATGTGTGCAGATCCTAATTCAATTTTTACAAATTTGTATTGTTCCTTCAGTCGATTTTTGTGTTCTAGCCAATTTTTTTTATTGTAATGGGGTGGTGCTGAAAATTGATCTGAATATAATTTAATGTATTGATCAAGTTCTTGTGATTGCCACGTGGTTTTCCATTTTTCAACCCAATCAATGATGTTTTGTTTTTTTTCAGTGAATTCTTTTTGTTCCAGGAGTGTTAAACTGTTGTTGATGATTAAAAAACTTTTATTCAGTTTAATTTCAGTCTCAACTTTTTTTAGATTATCATTTCGTAATACAACGCAGCCTTTTGATCCACGTGTGAGCGGGACCTGATCGGGGACCGAATGTAACCAAATGCCAGAACCTGATTTGTTTTCAAATTTATCAAATACGTTCGGATAATTGGTCGTAAAAGCCATTGAGCCATATTTATCAAATGGAATTTCGGGCTGAGTTTTCTGAGTTTCTAAAATATAAATGCCTTCGGGTGTTTTTTTGTCGTCACGTTTAGTTTTGGCACCGTCATTTTTTCCGATATCGATTTCATATTTTTCAGGGGCGAAAATATTTTTTTCAGGGTTTAAAACATACAAATTTCTGGATTTTTTATCGGCTAATAAAATGGTCGCAGACAGCAACGGGTCCGATGAAATTTGCAGGACTTCCGACGTGTAAAAATCAGTTTTTTGATTTTGCGCGAACAGATTCACAGTCAGAAAAATAATAAATATATAAATACGCATATTCTTGAAGAATTGTGTCTCATTTTGGGCCGATCGACAACAAAAGTCTTAAGTGTTTACTTAAGTGTCTGCTGTGCCGTTCCGATAAAGTAATGATCTATCAAGGAAGACTTTGGGGTGTTTTTGTGAATGAAAAAATAAAACTTATTTTATCTGGTTTTTTAATCACGCTGAATCTTGCGGCTTTGGGTTTGGGTTCGTATTGGGCTTATATTTCAACTCTGGGTTATGAATCACCTGTGATTACCGAACAATCATTGCGTCAACCGGCCAGCCTGTCCGAGCATTTAAATGAAGGACCTATGATTTACACGATGGATAAATTCGTGGTTAATTTATCGGGGCAACCACGCCGAACAATTCGTGTGCAAGTCAATTTAGATATGCTGAGCGCTAGATCATTTGAAGAAATCATGGATTCTGAAAATCGTGCCAAAGCGCGTGACCGTATCGTCCGGCTTTTAAATGAAAAATCATTTTCGGATCTGGAATCCATCCAAGGTAAATTATTTTTAAAAGATAAAATCGTCGAAGAAGTGAATAAGGTTTTAAAAGTCGGCCTTGTGAAAGACGTGTATTTTACCGACTTTGTGATGAATTAAAGTTTACAAATTTTAAGTTTGTAAACTTATCCGTTTTTCTTTTTTTGATAAATTTTAATTCCGATGTAAATTCCGGCCGCGATGAGAAGTAATAAAAATCCTAAGAACATTTCATTTTTGAATAAACTGCCTTTGCCATCGTTAGAACTCTCATAATCTTCACCCATCATGTCAGGTGGTATGCCATTATTAACATTGCTATATATGCCGGGGCCTCCAGCGCCGCCAACGGAGCCGCCACCACTGTTTGCGTTTAGATCTTTGGTTGAATTTACGCGCAATGATTTTACGGTTTCAGCAAAATGCGCAGCGTGTTTTTGATATTTTGAATTGTGTGCAGTGAACGTAATTAAAACTGCGATTTGATCTTTGATCGTTGGCAAATAGCGTGTGTAATAATTTTGAATTTCACTGTTAACATGTAATGAATCCAACCATTTTTGATCGTTAATTAAAACTTCACGCGGAGCAATTGTTACTGTTGATGTTAATAGAGCTCCCGTTTTAGCAGGCGCTGTGATCGGTTTATTTAAATGTTCAAAATAAATCGGAAAACTGTCTGTAGGACCTTTTTCTTTCGCTGTGAAAATAATGACGGCTTCTTTGGCTTCTTGGGGGTCTTCGCTGCGACAAACAAATTCTGTTTGTTCAAGTTTACATTTCCAAGAATCTAACATTTCAAAACTGATGTACGCATTTTTAAAAGTTCGTGCGTTCGCTGTATTTTGTGAAAACAAAATAAAACCAGATAAAAGGATGGATACGATTGTCGTCATTTTAAAACTCATGTTGCCTCGCTGGATGTATAAAGACTATCATTTAACATAATTAGTAAAACACAGTCGGTTCAATAATTAAAGAGGTAAAAATGTTAAATCTTTCGCAATTACAGACTTTCGTCATGGTCGTCGCCGAAGGCAGCATGACTGCCGCCGCAGATAAACTTTTTTTAACCCAGCCTGCAGTCAGTCAGCAAATGAAAAACTTAGAAGACGACATGGGTGTTGAATTGATCGTGCGTGGTGCAAAACAAATTAAAACTACGGCACAGGGTGAAGTTTTATATGAACATGCAAAAAAAATATTAAGCCTTTGTGTGCAAGCCGAAGTTTCAATTAAATCGATCGGCGCACAATTGCGTGGTCAATTAAGAATCGGCACATTAAATTCGATCGGTCTGCATTTAATGAGCCCCATCGTAAGCCGCCTGTTAAAATTCAATCCCGATTTTAAAATCAAAGTCGATTACGCGAAAGGCGAAGAGCTGATTGAGCAATTTGAAAAAGGCGAATTGGATGTCGTCGTATTGCCAGAAATTAAAAAAAATTATGGCAAAGAACTGACGAATGCGGCATCACATATTTTAATGAAAGAAGAAATGTGGCTGGTTGGATCGGGTAAAGACGAATTTTATCCTTCAACTGTGAATGTTCAAGAAATTAAAAAAATTCCGTATGTGCATTTTGCCAATGAATTTCCAGATTTTGACAAACAGTTGGCCACACATTTAAAAAATATTCCTGCCGTGTTCGAATCATCGAACGTGGGCACATTAAAACGTGTGATCGAAAATGGTTTGGGGATCGGATTTTTGCCGGCTCATTCAGTTAAAAAACAGATTCGCGGTGGCCGTTTAAATAAAATTGCCGTCACTGATTTTGAATACAAAGTCGAATTTATTTATTACCGAAAAAATACAGGGCCCGTTGCAGAGTCGGCTGAGATATTCTTTCAAGCCTTAACGGGTGATCACGAACGAAGTTAGATTGTGAATGACAAAAAAACAGATCAAAAGGATAAAATTCTCATATTATTAAATGAAAAAATAATTGATGAGCTTGATTTGGCAGAAACAATGCTCAGATATAAAAAATTATTGAGCAAAAGTCCTACTCCGATCAAGGCTCTATTGGTATTTTTAAATTCTACAAATTCATATCACGTGTATAAATTAAAAAGTGAATATAAAAAAAATAAAATGAATTTAGTTTGCCCAGAATGTGACGGTAATGAATTGTCTAAGATGGCCCAAAAAACAGGTGGGATAAAAGAATTTCAAGCATCCGGATTTTATAAATGTCAGAAGTGTCAATCGATCGTTCCTGAATATTTTGTAATTTCGAAGCCCGGGTATATTTTAAGTGATGCGAAAAAAAACTGGTTTGAAATATACAAACCAGAGCAAATTGACCTCGATAAAAAGAAAAAACTAGCTGAGGTAGAGGGTATTCAGTACGTAGATGAGGATGGGAATCCAGTTGATCCAAGTGAAATTGATATTGATGATTTAAATTTTGCAGATGAGTGGGGGCGCGATGTCAATTACAAGGGTGAATTATTAGAGCCTACATTATCTGAGAAAAATGCAATAATTGCTGCTGAAAAAATGGTAAAGTATAACGAAATTTCTTTACTTATAAACCACTGTCAAACTTACTTAAAGTTCGAGCATTACCCCAAAAGTTCACAGCTTTACTA
>JAYTMM010000173.1:0-3863 GCA_043728555.1 Pseudobdellovibrionaceae bacterium | reverse complement strand
CCAAAGCACTGGCTGAATTAATTCCAAATTACAAAGAATTAGGTTGTCCGTTGGATTCCGAAGTCAAAACAGATGCTGTTTATTATTTAGCAAAAAATTCAGCGTTTAAATTACCAATGACTCCGCCACCGTTTCATAATGTGGGTAATTATATTATTTCACTTTCAAAATTGAATCGTTGGCTGGGCCAACAGTGTGAATCAAAAGGAATTAATATATTTCCGGGATTTGCCGCCGTTGAAGCTTTGTATGAAGGCGACAAAATAGTTGGAGTTCGTACCGGCGACAAAGGCCGTGATAAAGACGGAAATCCAAAATCAAATTTTGAATCCGGTTTAATTTTGAAAGCAAAAACGACAATTTTTGCAGAAGGAACTCGCGGCAGTTTATTTAAACAGGTTTCAAAAAAATTAAATTTGCGTGACGGAAAAAACAAAGAAGTTTTCGAAGAAGGCGTCAAAGAAATTATTCAAATGCCAGCGGGCACTGTTGAGCCCGGAAAAGTTATTCATACATTGGGATTTCCGCTGAACAAATCGATCGGTGGAACTTTTATTTACACAATTCCTGGAGACAAAATTGTTTTGGGAATTGTGGCTTATTTGGATTCAAAAGATCCCTTATTAGATCCACATCGCGAATTGCAAAAATTAAAAACTCATCCGTTTATTGCTGATATGATTAAAGGTGGAAAAGTGATTGCCTACGGGGGTAAAACTTTACCTGCGGGCGGTTGGTATTCGATGCCGAAATTATTTGGCAACGGATTTATGGTTTGCGGAGATTCGGCCAGCATGGTTGATGTCCAGAAATTAAAAGGAATTCATTTAGCGATGAAATCAGGAATAGCCGCAGCGGAAACTGCTGTAGATGCAATTTTAAAAAATGATTCTTCAGAAAAAGTTTTAAGTTCATATGAAGAAAAAATTCACCAAAGTTTTGTCAAAAAAGAATTATATCGTGTTCGTAATTTTCATCAGACGTTATCAAAGGGCGTGTTTGCTTCTTTGCCGTTAATTGGACTGCAAGAAATCACAGGTGGCCGTGGATTATTTGATAATTTAAAAATTGACCATGACGATGCAAAAACAACTGAAAGTGTCAGTGACGTTTGGGGTTCAGAAGGAATGGCTCATGCGGATAATCAATTGCCGAAAGTCGACGGAAATTTATTTTTTGATAAATTGGGTAGTGTTTATTTAACGGGGACCAGTCACGATGAGGATTCTCCGAATCATTTAAAGCTTGGAAGCGCTGATATTTGCCGAACGGTGTGTGAACCCAAGTACAAATCACCGTGCGTGCAGTTTTGCCCAGCCAGTGTTTACGAAATGCTGCCATCCAAAGTGGATTCGAGTGCGTATGATTTACAAATTAATTATACGAACTGTATTCATTGTAAAACATGTGATATTAAATGCCCTATGGAAAACATAGATTGGACAGTGCCCGAAGGTGGCGGCGGTCCTAAATATACTGAAACCTAAATTGGTTTCTTTTTTTTCATAATTGAAGTCAAATTTGAGTTAAAAAATAAACAGGCTTTATCACTACGGAAGATAAGGCCATTAAAGAAAAAAGGTGGTCTTTATGGCAAAGTTTTTTGCGTCGTGTCCGATTGGTCTTTCTGATCTGGTCGAAAAAGAATTAAAACAAATGGGTTTACAGACTTGGGCAAAAACCCAAGCCGGTGTGGTTTTTGAATCGAACTGGGCCGGCTGTTACAAGGCGAATTTGCATTCGCGATTTGCCAGCCGAATTTTAAAACCGCTGTTGGATTTTACGGCTTTTACTGAAGAAGAATTATATAACAACGTACGTAAACATGATTTTACAAAATACATTCGTGAAGATCAAACTTTAGCGATCGATGCGACGGTGAAAGAATCAAATTGTAAAGATCAAAGATATTTGGCGATGAAAGTCAAAGACGCCATCGTTGATCAGTTTCGTGAAAAATACGGAACTCGTCCGGATGTTTCAAATGACGAGCCTGATTTAAAAATTCATATTCGTGGTTATCAAAATTTATATAACATGGCGTTGGATACAACAGGAAATTCTTTGTTCATGCGGGGATACCGTTCAAAAACAGGTGAAGCTCCGTTGAAAGAAAATTTAGCGGCAGGTTTGATCGGGTTAACTGAATGGGATCAGAAATCTCCGTTGTTGGATTTATTTTGTGGATCGGGAACATTATTGATCGAAGCTGCAATGATGGCTTTGAATATGGCTCCGGGCATACACAGAAATCATTTTGGTTTTATGGCGTTGAAAGATTTCGACGAAGCGACATGGGACAAAGTTGTTGCCGAAGCGAATGAAAATGAAAAAGAAACTTTAGATTTTAAATTGTTTGGCTATGACCATGACAAACGTGTGATTCAAATGGCGAAAGACAACGCGAAAAATGCAGGCGTTGGTCAATTTTTAGATTTAAAAGTTTCTCCGATTGCCGTGTCAGCTCCGCCGATTGAAAAAGGCATGATTGTTTGTAATCCTCCGTACGGTGCGCGTATCGGTGACGAAGATAATTTAAAAGACGTGTATCGCGATTTAGGATTTACTTTGAAAAATCGTTTTCAAGGTTGGGATGCGTGGATCATGTCGGGCAATAAAGATTTGTTAAAAGAAATGAAATTAAAATCGACACGCCAACATTATTTATTTAATGGCAATATTGAATGTCGATTTTTAAAATATGAGATGTACGCGGGGACACGCAGAGCAGATTAGTTAATGCTAAGATTGATAGAAAATAAAAATTTATTTTCTATCCTTGTATTAATCATGAAATAAAGACGAACAAGTTGCAGATGTTTTATAAAATCTATCTGTAGATTTTTTCAGCTCTTGAAGAAATAATTTGTCAGTATCCCAATGTATCGAATGCCCAGCATTATCAAACTTAACTATTTGAACATCTGGTTTATTCTGTAAAATATGGTCAATACCCTTTCCAAATAAAACAGCTTCGTTTAAATCGCCAGCTGCAAAAAATGTTGTAGGTGCCTTTATTTTTGTAAGCGCTGACGTTAAATCTTCTTGAAGCGCTTGATTGCTATAAAGCATATTTACGTGTGGTTTGAAATTCAAAATAAAACGACCGCTGTCTTTCTCAATGTGCCCATACATTAAAATGCTTTTAGGGTTTTCCCACTGCATATAAGGTTGATATGTATGATAAAAATCTTCTGCAGAATTAAAAATAGGTTTATATAAAGGATTAATTTTACGAGACAATTCAGTCAGGTCATTTAAAATTTTTGTACGTCCCATGGCATGCATATCTTCAACTGTGACCGAAAGCGTACGTTCCGGGTAAGTTGCGCCAAAGCGAAGCACGGTGCGTCCGCCCATAGAATGACCTACCAGATGGGCTTTTGGAATGTTGAGCTTGTTCATGAGCTCAACAAGATCTCTGGCCATTGTTGAAGACGTGTAATTATCACTGTTAATTGTTGTGCTTCCATGGCCGCGCTGATCATACATTAAAATTTGAAAATTTTTCGACAGTTTTTCTGCGACAACACTCCATGTGTTTTTATTTCCACCTAGACCATGAACTAAGACCAACCACGGATTTCCTTCTTTACCTAGTGTTTTATAAGAAATTTTATCGACTTCCACAGGTCTGTTTTCCAAAACAACTTCGCCTTGCTGAAGTTGTTCTTGGATATTTTTTGACCATAGAGCGTTAGGTATGAGTATGAGCACCGTAAATACATAACAAATTTTGTTAAAAAATATTTTCATATTCAAATCCCGACGCCATCAGCATCTATTTTTTTAATAAGACCACGTGCTTTTGCGTCTTCGAGTAATTGTTTTCTAAATTTTGGGTGTGCAATTTTTATTAGACT
>JAYTMM010000172.1:0-7341 GCA_043728555.1 Pseudobdellovibrionaceae bacterium | reverse complement strand
CCAATACGATGTGTGAATGTTTCTGTGTCCCAAGGAATTTCGAAATTCACAACGTGAGTTAAATCTTGAATATCAAGACCACGAGCCGCAACGTCAGTTGCAACTAAAATTTTTGTTTGACGAGCTTTCATACGATTGATCGTACGCGTACGCTCGGCTTGAACTTTGTCACCGTGAAGTGAATCAACATCAAGACCTAAATTACGCAGACGTAATTCAAGTTCTCCGACTTGGCGTTTTGTTGTCGCGAAAATGATACCATAAAACTCAGGTTCGTTTTTAATTAATAATGCTAAAGCATCTTCTTTGTCTTCTTCGTAAACAACAGTTGCATACGCTTCGATATTAATTTTATCTTCTTTGGTATTCATTTTGACTTCGTGCGGAGTCGTTAAATATTTACGAGTCAATTTACGGATGCTCTCAGACATTGTCGCAGAAAATAACCAAGTGTTAAATAAAGGTTCTGAATCAGCAGTTTTTGCAGGAGAACCTTCTTCTAAAGATTTCCAAATTGATTCTAAAGCGTCTTGAAAACCGAAAGATAACATTTCGTCAGCTTCATCTAAAATGAAATAACGAACGCCCGCTAATTTCACAATTTTTTGTTCCATCAAATCAATCAAACGCCCTGGTGTACTGACCAAAACTTCTGGGTTTGAACGTAATGCGCGTAATTGTTTATCGTACGATTCGCCACCCAAAATGGTAGCGACGTTAATGCGTTTGCCTTTACCCATGTTTGTAATGTTCAAAGCAACTTGCTGAGCCAATTCGCGAGTCGGGCAAAGAACTAAACTTTGTAAGCCTTGACCTGCAAATATTTTTTCAACTAATGGAATACCGAATGCTGCGGTTTTTCCAGTACCTGTTTTTGCAAGTGCGATAATGTCAGATTGGTTTTCTAATAAAAATGGAATACAGGCTTTTTGAATACCAGTGGCTGTCGTGTATTTCATTGTTTCGATCGATCGAGTTGTCTCTGGAGACAATCCGAATTCTGCGAAGTCGTTGACGATTTCAACAGGTGTTTCTGCAGAAATTTCTGTGATAGTTTCAGTTGATGTTGTTGCGGCGACTGTCATTTCTGCGATAGCAGACGACAAAACAGATGCTTCTGGCATTGTGTTCATGGAGATCCTCTTTTTTTTAGCGCTATTAAGTTTTTAGGCGGTTTCCGATAGTCAATTGAATGACTATTTAGATATTTTTATCTATGGAATTTTGGCCATAACCTATAAGCGTCGTGTTTATACGCTTACGTTTTAAAAGTTTTTTTATAAACAACTATAAAAAAACGGCCCTCTATCTGGTGTAATTAAATTTTTATAATTACAGCGTGATAGCTCTGAAACGATGTGCGTATTTGTGTTTGAGTAACTTGTCAGTGATTCGCTTGAAAGTAAAGCACTGTTTTAATTTTACTTTATATTTAATCTATTTTTGAATTTTACGTGTAATTAAGACAGTGCTAAAACGGAACTACAGGCTTAATTTAAAGTTTGGTCTATACGTTAAAGCTTGATCCACAGCCACAGTTTTTTGTCGCATTCGGGTTATTAAAAACAAACCCTTTACCATTCAGACCACCCGAATATTCAAGAGTCATTCCGATCAGATAAAGCAGGCTTTCGCCGTCAACAATAATTTTTTCGCCGTTGGATTCAAAAACTTGATCGCCATCTTTTGCGGTCTGATCAAAGTTCATTTTGTATGACAATCCTGAACACCCACCTTTTTTAACTTCAACACGTAAAGGGGTGTCCAAAGGTTGTTTTTCTTCAGATTTTAAATTTTTAAGGCGGGTGACTGCGCTTTCAGCGATTTGTATCATTATTTGAGTATAAAACAAAAATACCGTCCTGTGAAGACGGTATTTGAAAGATTTTACTTTGATGAGTTCATTCAGTAAGAACTTATTCGATCTAACGCTGAACGGCTTCGCCCCAAAGCTGAACATTTATGATTTCTTGAGCCGGATTGGGCGTATTAAAGCGAATTTCGAATTGGCCTGAATGAAACCCTAAATTAAACGGCCAGTATCTGATTTGAAATTGGCAACGTTGATTTGGCAATAAACCCTGTGAACAACTGTGGTTTGCATCGTAATTCATTCCCCAAATATTTGCTCCAGAAAATTGTAAAAATGAAGTTCCTGTATTTGTAATTGTGTATGTCGTTGTGTTGATTGTATTCACTCCGACTTGGCCGAAATTATACGATAAATAACTGTTCTGCGGAGCTATAGATAAAATGGCTTGATGTGGTTTTGAACCTTGAATTTGGATCTCAGCATTTGCTGACAATGCGAATGAGAATAAAACAGAAATAATTGCGATGAACTTCATAAGAACTCCTTGTTTGTGTTGTAAGTTTAGAACTTAATTTTAGAACTTACCTTAAGGCTAGGAACGAAAAGCGAGTTTGAATATCCTCGGTGCGGCATAGAGAGGGCTATGGAACCGATTATTTTCTGGAAATAAGCCATATATGGTTTAAACGCAATTTTGTCTATAAAGTTATACGAAAAATAATTTTTTACAGTACATTGTATTGGTATTTATTTTTTTAATTTTACCAGCCTGCATGTCTGTATAGGGTCATCGAAATCAGACATCAACAAAAGAATATATACAAATTATCGATGTTACATTAAAAACATCAGAAGTTGCACGCTATGTTGAGTTTGATTTAAATCAAGATTTAATAGCGCTGAAAAAACATATTGAAACTTTATTGCAGCAATCAAAAGTTGAAAAAAAATTGGATGCACATAAATTCAAGCCGTAAAATTTCAGAGAAGAGTTAGCTTTTTAGGCGACTGATAAAGGTTACAAAAGCTAAATTATTAAATCGCAGAAATAAAATGATCGAAGATTTTGAAATGCAAAGTGAATTGCAAGGTTCGTGCGTTGTCAACGTGAATAAAAGAATGAATTATGATCCAAAAATTGATGGGCCAGTTGTGATATCAAATTCTGATGCACACAAAATCCAGGCTTTCGATTCAAACGAAATTGTCGTTGGCGGAAAGTTAATTAAAAAATAAAATTAAATTTTAAAAGCGGCAGCAAATATTTGCACAGCGGACAAAACATTTTGATCGGTCGTTAATCGCCCCACGGAAAGTCTGATCGTGCAGCCAGCCTGTTCTTGGGTCAGCCCAATGGCCTTTAAAACCGGTGACATTGACGTTTCACCGCTGTGACAGGCGGAACCCTGACTGAAAGCTAAACCCGTTAATTTTGAAATAAATAAATCAATAGGGATATTGGGGAAAGTGATATTTAAATTTATCGATGAGCGTTGATTTGAATCCAGAGCCGGGCCGTTTAAAATTAAATTGGGAAATTCTTTTTTTAATTCAACCAGAAATAATTTTTGAAATCGGTGGTTTTTTTCATTTTCAATTTTAAATTCATTTTTTGAAATTTCACAAGCCCTTCCAGCACCAACAATTGCAGGAACATTTAATGTGCCGGATCGTTTATTATTTTGATGACCGCCGCCAGATAAATAATTTTCAATTTGAACATGAGGGTTCAAGGATCGGGTGTATAAAAAACCGGTGCCCTTTGGGCCATACATTTTGTGTGATGATGCTGTTAGAAAATGAATCGGCATATTTTTTAAATCGATTTCGACTTTACCAATCGCTTGGGTCGCGTCAGTGTGAAAATAAATTTCTTTGGATTGGCAAAAATTTGCGATGTCAGGAATCGGTTGAATTGTACCGATTTCGTTATTCACCCACATGACGCTAATCAGTTTTGTTTCAGATTTTGTGGCAGCGTGAATTTGTTGAAGGCTGACAAAACCAAGAGAGTCGACAGGTAAAACTGTGTATTCAATATTTTCGTGGATTTTCAGAAATTCAAAAGTTTTAAGAACAGAGGCGTGTTCGATGTTTGTTGTGATAAAATGGATTTTGTCATTTGGATTCTGTTTTTTTAAAGATTTAACAACGCCCCAAAAAACTGAATTGTTGCCCTCGGTGGCTCCAGAGTTCCAAACAATTTCTGTGGGTTTGCAGTGTATTAAGTTTGCGGTTTGTAGATTGGCATTTTCAACGGCGGCACTTGCAGCCCAACCATAGGCGTGCAATTGATTAGCTGGATTTCCGAAATGCGTCGTCATAAAGGGAAGCATTGCTTCTAGCACGCGCGGATCTAGTGGTGTTGTCGAATTGTAATCAAAATACAGCGGAAGATTTTTTGTCATTAATTTATGGCCTTGTGTTGTTGATTTTTTATAGTCTAAAATAAATCATGAGTCAAAATAAACACACGCAATCTGCAGCCAAAACAGTCCTCCGTAATTCATTGATTCAAGGCCATGACGGGGCAGTCTATTTTCTAATGAAAAATATTAAGTCACCATCAGATTGGTCGCAAACGGCCGTTGATATTGCAGCCAGTAAATATTTTCGAAAATCGATTAAAAAAGAAAATTCAATCTATCAACTGGTTGATCGTGTTTGTTTAGGTCTAGCGTCCGCAGTTCAGCAGTCAAAAATTTTTAAAACTCCGAAAGAAATTAAAAATTTTATTCAAGACATAAAAAATACACTTTTAAATCAACAGGCGGCGTTTAATTCTCCGGTGTGGTTTAATTGTGGCTTATCAGAAGCATACAATTTAAAATCAAAAAGCCAGCATTATGCTTGGGATACAAAAAAAAATAAAATTGTATTAATCTCGGATGCGTACAAGAATCCCCAATGTTCGGCGTGTTTCATACAGTCCGTTGATGACAATTTGGAATCCATTTTTAATTTGGTTCAGAACGAGGCCAAGCTTTTTAAATACGGATCTGGTTCGGGCACAAATTTTTCAAACCTACGCAGTAAATATGAAAAATTAAACTCAGGTGGGACAAGTTCGGGCCTAATTTCTTTTTTAGAAGTCTTAGACAAATCAGCCGGAGCAGTCAAATCAGGCGGAACAACCAGGCGAGCTGCAAAAATGGTCTGTGTCGATATCGACCATCCCGAAATTTTAGATTTTATTGAATGGAAAAAAAACGAAGAACGAAAAGCTAAAAAATTAATTAAGGCCGGATATTCAAGCGATTTGGACGGTGAAGCTTACCGAACGGTATCAGGCCAAAACGCTAATAACTCTGTTCGGATTTCAGATCGTTTTATGAAAGCAATTGAACAGAATAAAATGTGGGAACTGCGCGAACGGAATTCTAAAAAAATTGTTCGAAAAATTTCTGCATCTGAAATTTGGCAAAAAATTTGTGAATCGGCTTGGGAATGTGCTGACCCCGGTGTGCAATTTAACGATACGATCAACAAAATGCACACATGTTCTGTGACAGATCAAATTTATGCCAGTAATCCGTGTTCAGAATATATGTTTCTAAATGATTCGGCCTGTAATTTGGCGTCAATCAGATTAACAAAATATCTGCGGTCAGATGGCGAATTTGATATCAATGCTTTCTTAGAAACTATAAAAATTTTTATTTCAGCCCAAGAAGCGTTAGTTGATTATGCCAGTTATCCGACGGAACTGATAGCACAGAATTCGCATGATTACAGGCCGTTGGGTTTGGGCTTTGCAGACCTTGGAAGTCTGTTGATGCAATTAGGTTTAGCCTATGATTCAGATCAAGGGCGTGCGTATGCGGCTGCGCTGTCGGCATTAATGACAGGGCGTGCATATTTAGAAAGTGCGCATCTGGCAAAAAAAATAAAACCATTTGCTGGATACAAAAAAAATAAATCTTCGATGTTAAAAGTTATTTCAAGCCATCAGAAATCTTTGAAAAATATTGATTGGAAATTGTTGCCCGCAGAGTTTCAAATTATTTGTGAAGATATTTGGTGTGATGTTTTAATTTTTGGAAATAAATATGGATTCAGAAATGCACAAGTCACGGTGATCGCGCCGACGGGGACGATTGGTTTGGTCATGGATTGTGACACGACGGGGATCGAGCCAGACTATGCGTTAATTAAAAATAAAAAATTATCTGGTGGCGGATCACTAAAAATAGTGAATCAGTCGGTTTTAATCGCTTTGAAAAATTTGAAATACACAGACATTGAAATCAAAGAAATTATTTCAGAAATTGAAACAAAAAACTCAGTTAAAAACGCAAAAAAATTAAAATCAGAACACATGAAAATATTTGAAACCGCTACAGGTGATTTGCCGATTCGTCCAGACGGACATTTGTTGATGATGGCTGCGGTTCAACCATTTATTTCAGGTGCCATTTCAAAAACGGTGAATATGCCTGCTGAATCGACGATTGATGATATTTCAAAAATTTATAAAATGGCGTGGCGTTTAAAATTAAAATCAGTGGCGATTTATCGTGACGGCAGTAAATTTGCGCAGCCGTTATCGGGATCAATGAAAAATGAATTTCCGGCGTGCACAGAGTGTGGTGGAGCTACGCAGTTGGAATCCGGTTGCTATCGTTGTCTGAATTGCGGAACAACAACTGCCTGTGCGGGATAAAAAATGAGTGAAGCTGTATTATGCGTTGATTTTGGAACCAGTCATACTTTAGCAGGAGTTGCATATCCAAATTCAAGCAAGCCGAATGAAAAAATTAAATTAGAGCCTAATCTTTCGGATCCTTATCTGATGAGGACATTATTGTACTTTCCGTCGATGAATGAATGTTATTATGGATCAATAGCATTAAAAAAATTTATTGAAAATGAAATGGATGGCCGCATATTTAGATCATTCAAGGCCCATTTGCCGAATAAAAATTATTTGGGTTCAATCATCGATAACCGAATATTAAATTTAGAGACAATGATCGGAACGTTCTTGCTAGAAGTTAAGAAAAGATCAGAAGCTCAAATCGGACAATCATTAACAAAAATTATTTTAGGCAAGCCGGCCAGATATTCGATGGATGTTGTCGAAGATGAATTTGCATTATTTCGAATGACGAAGGCGGCCCAATACGCAGGATTCAAAGATATTGAATTTGTTCCAGAGCCCTTGGCGGCCGCTTTGGAATTTCGAAAAAATTCCAAAACTGAAAAAACAATTTTAATCGGAGATTTTGGCGGCGGGACATCAGATTTCACAATATTAAAAATTTCAAAAAATGAATTTAAAAAATCAGATGTTTTATCGATTGATGGTTGCGCTGTTGCTGGTGACGCTTTTGATAGTCTGTTTATGAGCCAACGGCTAAATACGACGTTTGGTGCAAAAGCTATGTATCAAATGCCTATGTCGAATAACGTTTTTAAAATGCCGTTTTCCATTATGGAAAGATTGAATAAACCAGCGCATATTGTTCATCTAAAAGAAAAGGACACATTTAATTTTATTAAAGAAGTTCAAAAATGTGCTTTGAAAA
>JAYTMM010000171.1:0-2940 GCA_043728555.1 Pseudobdellovibrionaceae bacterium | reverse complement strand
CTTTTTAGGCGATTCATCGGGCATTTGGAACTGTTTACGTAAAGCATCGCGTAAAAATTCAGGAACAGTGCCCGTTTCTTTCATTTTACGGTACATCGCCTCCAACATTGATGCGTCATCATAATGCAATTGTCTGATCTGTATTAAATCTTTGTCGGAAAAATTTTCTCTAAACTTTTCAATAATAAAGCTGGCCAAATTTTGACGATTAATTCGACCACCTTCAAAATTTTCATTCGCTTTAACAACCATTTCAGCTAAAATTTCACCAGCTTCTTTTGTCACCGTTATTTTGATGTTATTTTCTTGATCTGTTTTTTCTTTCATTTCCTCCATACCTCTACCCCCTCTATACTACTTATTATATATATTATTATTTTTTACTTACCTGTACCCACCCAACCTATTCCCCGTTTCGTTACCACTTCCCATTGTTGGGGGGGAGTGGTAACGAAACGCAGGAGGGGCATAGGTTGGGTGGGTCAGTTCCGCTTTCTGTTTTAAATTCAACAACTAAGCTCATGCGGCAGCCTTTGAATGACCAGAATTTAAAACAGATTTTTTTGTGTTCAAATTTTCTGGTGTTTTATTTGCGATTTGACGGAAATTTTTGATGTATTGATCAAATTTTATTTTATGACCGCTGATCTCTATTTCAAATTCTGACGGATATTCTAATAAATCTTTAATTCGGCAAAATGCTATTGGTCGCGCAGTCTGCGGATAACCCAATCTTCGGATTGAATCTTGAATAGATTTTAAAACGTATCTGTCATTATAAGCAACCAACACAAAGCCAATATTTTTATCTTTGGCATACGATAAAACAAATGAGTCATAACGTGTTTTTGATTTTCGAGTTCGTTCGACTTCCAAAGCACATTCAATTTTTAAATTTTCAATATTTAAATCAAATAAAAGGTCTGGCAATTTATCAAGAGCTCGTCCCAGTTTTTGTATTTGATCTTGCGGCAAATAATGTCGCAACATTCGATCAGTGCTCCAATTGTCATGAATCAGTTGGGCCTTTTCACAGGCCAAAGCAAACGTAGCAACAATTTCGTCATGCTCAAAGTGCAGCGGATGTGCTCTGCATACAATTTCAAGTCCCTGATCTTTTAGTAAAGAAATACCTTTTTTTGACAGACAGTAATAATTTTCAGCAACGCCTACACGGTCATATTTATTCAAATAGCCGGTGCTCATTAAATAATTCCACAAATCATACTTGTAGCTGATATTGGGTGATGTCAGAAAATTCCAAAACGTTTCTTTGCGTAAAAATCCAAATTTGGCCGCAACCAACAAAGACTTCTGAATCACTTTGTGTTCTTTGGTAAAATTCATAGGTCATCACCCAGAACAGTTTTAACTTCAAAATGTGCTGGTACTGTTGATTGACCCTTTTGAACCGTTGGCATCCATACGAATTCAATACGCTGACCTTGCCGAATCTTGTCTTTGATTTCTGGCGATAACTGATCTGCAAAAAATGTATTTCTGATTTGTAGCCTACAGCTTGATTTTTCAAATACCGGATTAAAACCATCTATGCTTGCGCATTTTTTTGAGCTTGCACAAGACATTATGTTACATATGTACAAAAATAGAATTATCAATCTCATACCTTACCTCCTGTAGTTTTGTTATTTTTTAAATTTGCCTCTAAATCTGTATTTAAATTCTGAGTCGCCGCCTGCATCGCGTAATTCTGAATCACATCAATTCCTGAATTAATATTCGGTTTTAAAACATATGCGGCTGTTTTTAATAACTCAGGTTCTGGTTTGTAAATTTCAGGAATTTTTAAAGATTTTAAATTTTTACGAATTCCAAATTTTATCCGCACAGATTTTGAACCCTTTGCGTGCGGCAGCACCAATATCGCTTCACCCTGACCCAGACCGTTTTTAAAAGTATTTGGATGCACCATAAATTCTTCAACATCACGAACTGATCCATCGGCTGTCACCTCGACTCCGATCAGTCCTTGTTTTTGACGATTCGTAGTTTTCTGGGCCAGCTTTGTTCCGATGGTTTTTGAAAAATATTCGGCAGAATCAGGCTCGTTTGTTCGCATGAAAACTTTCAGATTTGTATTCGTTTGAATTTGGTTTTTAACTTCCGGCCCCAACCCCTCAAGATCACCAATCGCTTGATGTGAAAAAGTAACCCCAACATTTGCACTTCTGGACTTATTTAAAACACTAACAAATGATTTCGTTAAGTATTCTGTAAAATCATCCAAATACACACCGATAAACTGATGATCGTCTTTACCACTTGCGTGTCTGACCGACACATTGCTTTGAATATCTTGCAAAACCATTTTGGCTACCGCTTTACCAAGCATTGGCGATTTTAAAACAGGCAACTGAAAAAATGCGATCAATCCCTCGTTCATGATTTGTTGAATCGTCATGGTTGGGTTCTCTGTATTAAACAATGATCCCACTTCGCCAGATGTAAAATAACCAAGATTTCCCAATAGACCGCTAACTTGTTCTTTTCTGGTTTCTTTGCCTGTGTTTAAAAAATCAACGGTCCATTCTTGTAGGACTTTGTTTTGACCACGATCTGCTAAAATTTGAAGTTTTGCTGGATCAATAATCGCCTGACGGATTTTTAAAAATGTCGGATATTCTTCAGCTGATTTAAAAATCGACAGCACGTTTCTGAAAATATCAAATTGTACTGTTCTGTAATATTCGTTTTCAATCGCAAAACTGTTAATAATTTTTTCAGTGGTTTGATCAACTGAATCATTGATCAATGGATTAAATGTGTGACTAAGTTTGTAATCAGACAAAGTAAATACTCTGAAATCCTTGGTTCGATTATTTTCAGCCGCGTAAGCATATAATTTATGAAGCAAGACTTGGTCAGCCTTTCCGTCAATAATTATAAGACCACGACCCTTTTCAATATCATCAATCGCCC
>JAYTMM010000170.1:0-4610 GCA_043728555.1 Pseudobdellovibrionaceae bacterium | reverse complement strand
TTAATTTTTACAGTCGATGGCGTTGTTAATCCAGAAACTAATTTATAAGATTCAAATGCTGTTGATGGATTCACAGATGTTGATAATGAATCCGAACCTTCATTAGCCAACGTTAAGTTCGAATTTTTAATCGGAGACACTCCAGAATCAAAATCGCCCACAGGTTTTAAAACCAATACACTTGTGATTTTACCATTGTTGTTTTCTTTTGTTACACAACTTAAATTTCCACCATTGATCGCAGGACCTGCGTTAAAAGTATCTTGTCCAGAACACGAAACTACTAATGCTGTATCTTGGTCAGCATCCGGAGCAATCTCGATACGAACTTCTGAACCAGCAAAACCTGAAACCGATGCTGTTTTTCCGTTTTTTAAATCCGCTGACAATGTCAAGGTGTCGGCTGACGAACCATTTCCTGCTTTGAATTTTAATTTCAACAGAGCTAATTTTTCAGAACGGAAGTATCGTGTATAATTAATAATTCCACCTAAATATGATTTAGTATTCCGCATATCAGCATATAAATTTAAATCTGCGCCGTTTGCAAAAACCTGAACTGGCATATTTGAAACTGATCCTGCTGCAGAACCGTTGGCCACATCAATACTGCAAACTAAATTTTTAACTGAAATATTTTGAATAGGCTGATTTGGATACCCAGGTTGATTTGGATAAGTATTTCCATTGCCAGCAACTCCATTCGCTTGATTACAGCGCGCTTGAACATCGGCAACACTTGCAATTAAATTACGACTTGCGATACGGCAGGTTTGACCACCCAGTAAACTTGATAATTGTGCGCAAGAATTTTTAACTTGGTTAACATCAACATTATTATATTTAAGCAACACATACGCGTTTGCAGCATCCGTCGTACATTCACCGTTGCTAGCAATGCCAGAAACTGCCACCGCTGGTTGCGCTCCACCGCCGCCACCTTTATCAGGACAACCTGAAAAAGTTGATAAAGCCGCTGCCAATGTTAAAACCTTTAATGATGTTTTCATATAAACTCCTGTTTTATTTATTCAACAGTAAACAAAGCAGTTTTGAAGCCACCCAGAATTTATGCGAGCAGCCTTTTAATTTGAGATTACAACGAAACTACCGTCAAAGTTTTAGTCAATGACCAATAATTGTTTCAATTTGGGAATTATTTTTAATGTTTCTTGGTAACCGATTTCAATTTGTCGACTTGGCCAATCACCCATGATGTGGCCGAAATAACCGATATCGATGTCCATATATATGTCGGCGGCTGATTTTTCATGATCAACTAAACTGCGGCGATACATGTCTTTAGCCACCCAGCGCGACCATTTGCGATGATTTCTGGGGGCTTGATCTGTACGCGCAATGATATTCACACCAACGATGATTTCATTTTTAAATTCGTCTCGGGCCATCAACATCGGTACAGGTGATTTTAAATCGCCATCTAAATATTCAACGCCGTCAATTTGTGTCGGACGAAATATATTCGGTATCGCGCATGACGCCTGAACACGTTCTGAAATTAATCCAGATTTAAAAATAACGGCAGTGCCTGTTTTTGAATTTGTCGCAATGATGCGAACAGGGATTTTTAAATCTTCGATATTTTTTTGAGAAACGTTTTCTTCAATATAGGTTTTTAATTTTTCACCTTTGATGAATCCATTTTTTGGAAACGTCAAATCCAGCAACTGAAAAGGTTTTATAGATAATGCTTTTTTTTCAATTTCAAGCGCCGATAAACCACTGGCCGCAAACGCTGAAACAAGGCTGCCGACACTTGTGCCGAAATAAGCCTGGACGTTAATCTGGTGTTCTTGCAATGCTTTCAGCACGCCAATATGAGTAAATCCGCGAATACCGCCGCTACCAAGACACAGAATACATTTTTTCATAGTTTATTTGAACACATTCTCAGATTGAGACAACAATAAATTTAAAGTTTAGTTTTTTAAAACCGATGATGCGTTGTGGATATATCTAGTCTTTTTACGACAATTTTACAAATTTCAATCGGCTGTACGATTGTGTATTTTGCTTTGAATTTTTTAAAACAGCGACAAAAAGATTTAGTTGCTTCAGAAATCAAAAATTTAGAAGCCCGCATGGCCAGTCTGCGAATGATTCTGAAAGCCAAAGTTAAAAAGAAAAGTCAGTACTTCAGAGCTACTGTTGCCACACCCGTGAAACAAGGCGATCCGTTTGATTTAGCAATGACGAGCTTGGCAGATATTCCTTTTGAAGCCAACGAAGAATTTGAAAAATATTTTTCACTCTCGAAACAATTAAATACGTTAATGAAAAGTGATGCCGCTTTACAAAAAAGCCATAACGACGAGCAAATAGTTCAACCTGCACCAACGCCAGTTCCATCAACCACAGAACCAACTTCAGATTTTATGACCGGTGATATTAAAAATGAATTTATTATTATTAAAACTATACACGAAATGATCACTCTGAGTGTCGATTTGAAAGCCAAAGTCGAACAATTTAATTTAATGAATCCCAAAACGCCTTTGGCAGATCGAAGAATTATTCAGTTTGCATCAGTGGTTGATGTCGAAAAAATATTTTCGATCAACGCACCTGAAACTATCCCAGCCCAACATAAAGCCGCTGCGTAATCAAAAGTTAATTGCGACTTTGCCAAATCGATCTGTCATGAACAACATTATTAGAATGAATGTTTGAAGGAACGCCTGTCGCTTGGTAAGAATGTGTTTGGTATGCGCCCATTTTGACTTTTTTTCCAATAATATCGACATCGATCACTGAATTAAAACCCATTTTTACAGTTTTAAAAGCCAAACGCATGATCGCTTCGTTACGGTCAGGGCAATCAACAATTTTGAAAACGACATCAATGCGCTTCATTAATCGGGTTTCTTTGCCTTGGTCTTTGAAATAAACTTCGATATTTTTTGCAGCTTCCATTGTCTGTTGATAATCCGCCAAATCAGGCGCAATTTTTTCATCAAAACACGTGTTACAAAAAGTCGTGTGCAACATTTCAGGTTTTTGCGCATCTAAAAATGAAAATGCGTCTTCTTCAATTATCTGCGCGCAATGTTTACAAACAAAAACCGTGCAAATACCGCAGTTTAAAAGTGCTTTTGATTTTCCACATGTTGTGCATTTTTCTTTTTCCATAAATAATATTACCTGTTGTGTTGAAAAAATAATTTTTGGTCCTGATATTCAGACCAAACCTCTTTGAGCTGTACCAGTAACCTAGGTCTGTCAAATTAGCAAGAATTGCGAATCATGAACACCAGTGACTGCTGTAATAAATATGCTTTTGTCAAAAGTTTGTACGATTTTTTGTGGCTAGTATTTTTCAAACAAGCCAAGTATACCTATGCTCCTAGGAAATAACTTCGTATGTCTATGAATGAAAAAATGAAAAATGCTGTTCTCGTGGCGATTCAATTGCCAAAAACCAGCTCGCTTGAAACGGAAGCTTCTCTGCAAGAGCTCACCCGCTTGGTTACAACATTGGGTTATAATGTCGTGGGCAGTGTGATCCAAAAACGCAGTACTGATAAATCATCGTCTGTTTTAGGTGAAGGAAAATTAACAGAATTGGCCGAATGGACTGGCGGCACCGGCCGTATTGCTGCGATGGTTGAGCATAAATTATCGAAGGCTGCTCAAAAATGGCAGGACGAAAAAAATGAAAATTCAGAGACAAACGAAGACGAAGATTCTGCCGGACTGTTATCTGAAGACCAAAAAAAATCAGCTCAAATTGTTATTGTTGATACAGATTTATCACCGTCACAGTTGCGAAATTTAGAAAGCGCGACAGGCGTCGGAGTTCTGGATCGCACAGGTGTAATTATTGAAATTTTCAGTCGTCATGCAAAAACAAAAGCCGCACGTCTGCAAGTTGAAATCGCACGATTAACTTATGTGGCTCCACGATTACGTGAAACTGGCGGCGGCGAAGATCGCGGTGGCGGTGGTGTCGGCGGAAAAGGCTCCGGCGAAAGTAGTCTTGAATTAGATAAACGAAAAATTCGTGACCGTATCAAAGAATTAAAAACAGAACTTGAATCGATCGGCAACGAACATCAAGTTCGTCGTGCACGCCGCGAACAAGAAATTTCAGTGGCACTGGTCGGATACACAAACGCCGGAAAATCTTCATTGATGCGCGCAATGACTGGCAGCGAAGTTTTAGTCGCCGATAAATTGTTTGCGACACTGGATACAACAATCCGACCACTACATCCCGAAACCAGACCCAAAGTTTTAATGTCTGACACCGTTGGATTTATTAAAAAATTACCACATGATTTGGTTGCCTCGTTTAAATCAACATTGGATGAAGCCCTACATGCATCCTTATTATTATTTGTTGTTGATTCATCGGATGTATCGTTCAGATCACAACTTGAAGTCACAAAAAGTGTGTTGGCTGAAGTCGGCGCAACGGATGTGCCCAGCCTGTTAATATTAAATAAAAAAGATCGCTTGAGTGAATTAGATGTCACTGATTTAAAATTGGAATACCCCGACGCCATTATGATTTCCACACGTGATCCAAATGATTTAGAAATGCTACGTGGAAAAATTATGAGCTATTTTGAATCCACAATGTTGGATGA
>JAYTMM010000169.1:0-6814 GCA_043728555.1 Pseudobdellovibrionaceae bacterium | reverse complement strand
GCGAAACTGGATGATATTATTGGTTCCTACCAAGAATTGCAGAATAATTTGTTGATCGAATACCCGCTAAAATCGATGTATTTTATTATGCAAATTGTGATGTCGTTGGTGACTTTGTTTGCCGCAGTTTGGTTTGGTTTTCATATGGCGAAACAATTGTCGGTGCCGTTGGTTCAGTTGGGGCGCGCGACAAAAAAAGTAGCTGGTGGTGATTATTCTCAGCTTGAAATCAGATCGGGCAGCGAAGAAATTAATAATTTGATCGGTAATTTTAATCAGATGATTTCAAATTTATCCTCGTCTGAACTGGAATTGCAGCAGACATTGAAAAATTTAAATCAATACACAAAATACGTTGAAATTGTTTTAGGTAATGTCAGTGCCGGGGTTCTGTCTGTCGACATGAATGGTCATGTGACCACAATGAATCGCAGAGCTGGTGAATTATTAAGTACTGATCCTATTCAAGCTGTAAACAGACATTTCAGACAATCACTGACTGAAGAAAATTATCAAATTTTTTCAAATTTTGTAAAACTCATGCAAGAAAACAAACTGACTCAATTGCAAAAAGAAGTTCGGGTTGAAATCGAAGGTGAATCGATCCCGTTATCAGTCCATATTTCAATTTTAAAAAATGAACTGCAAGAAGAAATCGGACGAATCATGGTGTTCGATGATATGACTGTGATCATCAACGCGCAACGAGCAGCTGCGTGGTCCGAAGTGGCCAGACGTATTGCTCATGAAATTAAAAATCCATTAACGCCAATCAGATTGGCAGCCGAAAGAATTTCTAGAAAATATGGCGCTCAAATTTCTGATCAAGCCTTTACCGATTCGATACAAATGATTATCACACAAGTCGATGATATGCGTGATCTAGTGAACGAGTTCAGTCAGTTCGCAAGACTTCCGCACTTAAAACCCATCGAGACCAGCCTGAATCAAGTCCTAACAGATGCTTCACAAATTTATAAAGATAATCATTCAGACGTTCTGTTTACATTTTCATTAGATTCAAATTTGCCAAATTTCAGATTTGATCCGGCGCAAATGAAACGGGTGTTTGCAAACTTAGTTGATAATGCCGTGGCCGCGACTGAGAAAATTTCAGAACCCAAAGTTTGGATTCAGACTGAATATCAACCTCAATTTCAAGTTGTTAAAATTAGTATTTCCGACAATGGTGCAGGAATCCCACAGCGCGACCGCACGCGAGTGTTCGAGCCCTACTATTCGACCAAAGAAAAAGGTACTGGCCTTGGGCTTCCGATAGTAAAAAGTATTATTGAAGATCATCAGGGTGTGATTCGTGCTTTGCAAAATGAACCGCGCGGGACTAAAATGTATATCGAAATGCCAGTGAATATTTAATTGTAATATTGAAAAAGCTTAAATTGAAAGACTAAGGAAATTATGAATCAACTTCATGAACAGAAAATGAAAACAAAAATTTTAATTATTGATGATGAAGCCGCCATCAGACAAATTTTGGCAGAAAGCCTTAAAGACGAAGGCTTCGATGTTTTGGCGGCGCCAGATGGTCCAACCGGTCTTCAAGTGTTATCTGATTTTAAACCGCACATTTGTTTTTTAGATATTTGGATGCCAAAAATGGACGGGATCGAAGTTTTGACAAAGGCTATTCCGTTATTTCCGGATACAAATTTTGTTATGATTTCTGGTCATGGCACAATTGAAACAGCCGTTAAGGCCACAAAAATCGGAGCGTGGGATTTTATTGAAAAGCCCTTATCACTCGACAAAATAGGTCTTGTGATCGAACACGTTTTGAAATTTCGTTCTGAGAAAGAAGAAAAACAAGCGCTTCTAAATAAATTACGTCAAAGCATCGCGCTTGTCGGTGAATCAAAATCTTTACAAGCTGTTCGCGAAAAAATTACGACGATGGCAAAAAACTCTGCGCCTGTTTTGGTTTGCGGAGAAGTCGGCTCTGGTCGTCAACTCGTCAGTCAAAATATTCATTACATGAGCGCTCGCGCCAGTAAATCGTTGTCAGAAATTAATTGCAGCACGTTACCACAAGACTTGATTGAAATCGAATTGTTCGGTATTGAAAAAGGTTCGCTGCCTGGTATTGATAAAACTCGCAAAGGTAAATTGGAATTGATCGATGGCGGTACATTAGTGATCGAAGAGATCGAAGAAATGCCACTGATTCTTCAGGAAAAATTAGTGAATTTTATTAAGCACCAAACAATCAAACGTGTTGGCAGCTCTGATGAAATCAAAACGAATGTTCGAATCATTTTAACATCGATTCAAACTTTTGAAGTATTAATGACGAATTCCAAGATTTCCAAAGAATTATTAGATCTCACAAAATCACAATTAATTTCAATCGAAGCCTTGCGCTCCCGTACTGATGATATTTTGCCGCTGATTATTCATTTCAGTGATTTAGCCGCCAAACAAATGGCGTCGTTTCGAAAAACAATTTCCGAACAAGGCATTAAATTATTATTAAAACACAATTGGCCCGGAAATGTTCGCGAGCTTAAGAACTTTATTGAACGCGTTTACATTCTGACACCATCAGATTACGTCGATGTCCATGATCTGCGTTTCGCAGGTTTAACAGACAAAAAAGAATCTGCGGGGAGCGGGTCAGATTCGCATTTAGAAATGGCGACTTTTCGTGAAGCTCGTGCTGAATTTGAAAAAGATTATTTGGTTAAGAAAATTCAAGAAAACGGCGGCAATATTTCAAAAACTGCTGAAACGATTGGTCTTGAGCGCAGTTATTTACACAGAAAAATAAAAGCCTACGGCATTGAAAGTGACAATTAATATGAAAAAAAATATTACCAAATGGTCCCAAACATTTTTATTTACTTTAAAAGACGCACCGAACGACGCAGAAATTCCATCGCATCAATTAATGATTCGCGCGGGCCTTATAAAAAAATTGGCTCCGGGCATGTATACATTTGGATCGATGGGTTTACGGTCATTGCGTAAGTTCGAAAATGTGATTCGTGAAGAACTTGATGTGGCGAATGCCCTTGAAATTTTAATGCCCATGGTGCATCCGCGTGAACTATGGGAAGAAACCAATCGCTGGACTGAAATGGGCGCGGGTCTTTTAAAATTTAAAAACAGAAATGATCACGAATTTTGTCTGGGTGCCACCCACGAAGAAGCTGTCGTTGATTATGTGCGCGCCGATTTAAAATCGTATCGTGATTTCCCCAAAAATATTTATCAAATTCAAACCAAATACCGCGATGAAATTCGTCCACGTTTTGGCCTAATGCGTGGCCGTGAATTTATCATGAAAGATGCCTACAGTTTTGATATTGATCAAACAGGAGCGTTAAAAGCCTATGAAGATATGTATGCAGCTTATCAAAGAATTTTTGATCGGTTGAATTTACAATACCGCATAGTTAAGGCTGACGCCGGAAATATTGGCGGTTCACAAACGCATGAATTTCAATTGCTGGCCGATGCTGGCGAAGACGCACTGCTTGTCAGTGATCAAACCAATTTTGCAGCGAACGTCGAAGTTTGTCCAGCCATTGATTTTGAAAAATATATTTCTCCTGAAACTGAACTAAAAACGACAGAGCAGTTTGAAACTCCAAATCAAAAAACAATTGCAGAGCTTTCCGAATTTACAAAAATTGCTCCGAATGAATTGGTAAAGACTTTATTTTTCTCGGCCAACGAAGGTAAAAATCCAAAAATCAAAGACATTCAGGCATTCGCAGTATTGTTGCGCGGCTCAGATGAAATTAATCCAATTAAAATTAAAAATTTATTGGGTATGACTAATCCTCCGTTGATGTTAACAGACGATGAGGTTTTTGCGGCGTGCGGCGCACATCCAGGTTCATGTGGCCCTGTGGGTTTAAAAATTCCAATCTATGTTGATATAGGTCTTGAAGGTTTTAAAAATTATATTACAGGTGCTAACAAGGATGGAGTCCATTTAAAAAACGTCAATCATGATCGTGATTATCAAATCACAAAATGGGCTGATTTACGAATGGCCAAAGAAGGCGACAAATGCCCTGAATCTAACGGACGATTAAAATCATTTCGCGGAATCGAAGTAGGTCATGTTTTTTACTTAGGACAAAAATATTCTAAAATGATGAACGGTGTATTTTTAGATAAAAATGGAAAATCACAATTTTACGAAATGGGTTGTTACGGTATCGGCGTCACACGCACGATTCAAGCAGCCATTGAACAAAGTCATGATGCCGATGGTATTGTGTGGCCCAAAGAAATCGCTCCGTATCATGTGCATATCACAAATCTTGATCCACACCTAGATGATGTGAACATTTTTGTGAATGAAGTTTCTGAATTATTGGCCAAAAATAATATCGAAGTTTTTATTGATGATCGCGACCGAAAACGTGTCAGTGCCGGCGTTAAATTCAAAGACGCCGCATTGTTGGGTTTTCCGGTGCGTATCGTTGTTTCAAAAATGGCGATGGATGCAAAAAACATTGAATTAAAAAAACGTGTGATTGATTCAGAAAAAAATGGAACACCTGAAATTACAAATGATAACGGTGATTTAAAAAATCAAATTTTAGAAATCACAAAAAAAATGCTGAGCTAACCAAAGGAAACAACTTTGAGATTTTTAAAAAACCCACTGATTTTAGCACTTGATGTCGATACCAAAGACGATGCGTTTAAAATTTTAGATCACGTCAGTGATCTGGTGGGTGGTATCAAGGTTGGTCCACGTTTGGTCTATAAATATGGCGCTGAATTTATTTCTGAATTATCAGAAGCAGCACCTGTGTTTGTCGATAATAAATATTTTGATATTCCATCAACAATGATTGCGGCGGTAAAGGCCAGCTTCGATGCCGGAGCGACATTGGTCACAGTGCATGCGATGGCAGGCGCCGAAGCTCTTAAAGAATTACATAAATTAGAAATCGAATTAAATCGTATTCGCCCATTTAAAATTCTGGCTGTAACGATACTGACCAGCTGGGATCAATCATCGATGCCCAAAAATTTTCACAGTTGGTCAGTTGAAAATCATGTCAGATCGCTGACTGAATTGGTGCACAATTCTGGTTTGCGGGGATTGGTCTGTTCGGGGCATGAACTTGAATATTTAAATTATCCAAATTTATTTAAAGTCACGCCGGGGATTCGTTTATCAACAGAACAATCCGAAAACGAACACTCGGATCAAAAAAGAATTATGACGCCCAAACAAGCCATCCGTGCGGGCGCTAGCGCGCTTGTGATCGGACGTCCGATTCTGCAATCGCATAATCCGCGCGAAACGATTTTAAATATTTTGGATAGTTGCGGATAGATGAAAAAAATAACGAATATCGTTAAATTTATATTTTTAAACTTTGGTCCTCTTGTTGGATTTTATTTCATAAATCATTTTTGGAATTTCAAAGTAGCTGTGGCAGTATCTATTTTCCTTGTTTTTGCCGAATTTTTTATTTTAAAATTTAAAAAACTAAAAATAAGCTCGTTTTTCTATTTCTCTAGTTTAATCATAATACTGTTTGGAGTTGCAGACCTAATAGTTCAAGAACCATTTTTATTTAAATTCGAAGCAACATTAACAAATTTATTTTTTGCAGTTTTCTTTGGCTTGTCACTATTTAAAGATAAATCTATCGTGCAACAATTTGCTGAGGCACAAAAAAGAACTTCAGCAGATCAGAGCGAAGATAAACGATTTTTCTTTAAGTTTTTTACCTTAATTTGGAGCTCTTATTTTACCGTGAAAGCATTTTTCTATTTATGGATCAATTTTAATTCCACACTCAGTGAGGGTTTTGTTATTCGTATGATTGTTGGTAAAGTCAGTTTTTGGCTAATGATGTTTATATCCATTGGTCTTCCGATGCAAATTTGGAAAATTATGGAAGTGTTTAAACTTTTACCTTCTCAGAGAAAATCGGCGAAGAATACTGAACCGAGAGTTAGCTAGCTTCTCAATTCTTTTAAAATAAAGTGGCTAGCATAAACCAAAGTCCAGTAATTTATAATCAAATTATAAACTTCCGATCAACTTAAAATGGAATATCAAAATCGCTTACGTTTCATTGACTACATCAAAAAAAATTTCACCGTTCGTAAAAGCGAAACAATAGTTTTTTATTTTGAAAACATAACCGACTTAAATTCAATCAGTGCTCAAAAAATTAAAAGTTCTAAAGAAAATGTTTTTTACAGGGATCATCAAGAAAAAATGAAGCAAGGTTTAATTTATCTGAGCTATCAATTTGACGACGGAGTCCATTTTGAATTTTTAGACCATTATCTAAATTACGAAGAGTATGTCACAAAAAAATGGTGTGTTAAGAATTCCTTGACCGAGCCACTGTCTTCGCATGCATCTGAGGCTGAAATTAAAAATGAATTTGAAGCAATGATTCGCCAATTAAACGGAGAAGAGCCTGTGTATTACAAGTCGAACTGCTGAATTAATTTCACCAAAACTTGCAACTTTAGAAATCGGTTGTCGGATGTATTCAGCAAATTTTTGAAATTCTAAATGCGGATCAATATATAATCTGAACTGTTGGTCTATTCTTCCAAAGTTTAAAAACCTTTCATTGTTTGTGGTGGCCATTAAATAGTTCGCTTGATCTTTTAAAAGCTGCACTGAAAAACAGAGCCCAGTTTTTTCATCTTTGAACTTATTCGTTCTGTTTAAAGTTTTAAGAAGCTTGTGATATTCATTTTTAATTTCATCTTGATTGTTCATAGCTCACGAACAATTCAAACGTTGAGCCAGGGTCAGTTCTAATATGATTATTAGCGACTATAGTGAAATCCGTAA
>JAYTMM010000168.1:0-4717 GCA_043728555.1 Pseudobdellovibrionaceae bacterium | reverse complement strand
ACGGTACGTTTTTGTTCCCTGATTTAAAGCTTGGCTTAAAGGTTCGTGATATTCAGGTTTTTGGGCAATGACCATTAGACCACTGGTTTCAAGGTCTAGACGGTTGACGAAATGTTCTGCTTTTTTCACAGTTTTTAAATATTCTGCAACGCTAGGGGATTCATTATGCACAGAGAAGCCGACAGGCTTATTGATCACATAAAAAAAATTGTTTTCGGCTAAAATTTGAATCATAATTATTACAAAGAGGTTAACATGTCTGATGAAAAAGTAAAAATAGTATTTCCGTTCAGTGACATTATTCGTGATAAAGTTCCCAAAGCCTTCGAGGTTGCAGAAAACGCTGCGACCCAATGGAAAAACAACGAAAAATTTGAAAATTTAGGGTTATCCAATCCCATTGCAGAAATTGCTGCAGTTAAAACTTTGGAAACAGCAAAAAACGTTGAAAAAAAATTAGAAGAAAAAGGCGTTTTTGCGATTGCTAAAATGGGCAGTGAAATCGCAAAAAATAAACTGAATCAATTGTTAAAAAAATCATGAACCGTGAACAACGTATTTTACAATTATTGCAAAATTTAAAACCGACATTTATTGATTTGAAAAATGACAGCCATAAACACGCAAGCCATGTTGAACATTTAGGTTCAGCAGGTTTTACTGGTGAAACGCATTATAAATTAACAATAGTATCTGAGCAGTTTGAAAATGTATCACGTATTGATCGTCAACGCAAAGTGAACGATTTGTTGAGCGAAGAATTTCAAACGGGGCTGCATGCATTTGAAATGAAAATTCAATCTGTTTCAGAATACAAAAAAATATAATATTAAGCGGCTGTGGATTTATTTTTAATTAATTTCGCGTTTAAAAATGTGCTGATATCACCAATCGGCAAAACATGATCAACGCAACCAGTCTGTATAGCTGCTTTGGGCATGCCAAACACAACGCATGTTGATTCGGCTTCGGCGATGGTTTCTGCGCCCAATTTTTTAAGATGCGCCAGACCTTCAGCGCCATCCTTTCCCATACCACTGAGGACAATTACAGTTGTATTTTTTGCGTTAAATTCCGGATAATTTAAAAATGTGATATCTGCTGCCGGTCGCACACTGTGCATGTGCGGATTTTGATTTGTTTCAAACGTGTAATGATTTAAATTTTTAAATTTGACTTCGGTATGGAAATTTCCGGGCGCAACATATGCTGTACCACCATAAATGGTTTCACCGCTGGTGATTTCTTTGACTAAATATTCAGATTGCTTATTTAATGAATCAGCAAATGTTTTTGTAAATTGTGCAGCCATGTGTTGGACAACAATGACAGCAACATCGTCATTCAGCTGCAAATGACCCAGTATTTTTTTAACACCTTCTGTGCCGCCTGTGGATGATGCGATTAATATGATGTGGTTAGGATTTTTTAATTTTTTTGACATGTTTTCATTTGCCAGATTTACAATACTATTTTCGCGGATCGATTTTTTTAATTGATTAAATGTTGAATCTTGGAATCCGTTTGGTTTAGAAAATACAGCATGTGCTCCGGCGTCCATTAATCGTGCGGCTAATGTAGGATTAGAATCAATGGCTGCGGATAAAATTATGGTTTTAACCGGATCTGTTTGCATTAATTTTTTTAGAAATGTGAGGCCATCCATTTTAGGCATTTCTAAATCTAAAATCACACAGTCAACATTTCCATTAGCGATATAATCTTTGGCTTCGAAAGGGTCGGCACATATGCCGACAATTTCAAAATCAGGCTCGTTACTTAGCATAGTAAAAAGTAATTTTTGAATCACTTTTGAATCGTCGACTATGAGAATATTTTTTTTAGCGGTCATGAAGTCACCTTTTTGTACGTTGCATTTACAAGTAATTTTAATTCAGGTATCTGTATGCTGCCTGTTTCGGACAAACCTAAAACAAGGCTGCCTGTGGGGTGTAAATATTTTGATAAATTGCGGCAAATTTTTTCGCGATCAGTCGGCGTAAAATAAATAAGTACATTACGACAAAATATAACATCAAAATATTTTGAAATTGAATAGGGATGACTGAATAAATTTAAAGGCGCAAAGTGAACTTTGTTTTTGATATCTGAATTAATTTCGTAGATGCCAGCAATTTCGTTAAAGTATTTATTTTTATAATAGTCATTTAAGCCAAACATTTGTTGCTCATTAAAAAAACCTTCGGTGGCTGATTTTAAACACGTCTGATCAATATCTGTTGCTAAAATTTTCACACGATCAAATTCAGTCGCAGACAAATTTTCTTTCAGATGAAGGGCCATCGTATAGGGTTCAGCACCAATGCTGCAGGCCGAAGACCAAACACAGGCTTCCATTCTGTTGCTCAATGCTTTTTTGACTTCAGTCAGCAGAATATCAAAATGAATTTCTTCACGAAAAAAATCTGTTTTATTTGTTGTCATTGCACTGATAAATTCGTTTTTAATATTTGCCTTTGAAATTTCTGATTTGAAAAAATTGGCAAGCTCTGTATAGTCACTTAAATTATATTTTCTGATTAATTTAAGCATTCTGTTTTGCACTAATGAATAGTTCTTTTCATTAGGGATCAAATGGATCCCTGATAATGAAAATGTTAATTCAGCAAAATATTCAAAGTCATCATTTTGAAGATCTGAAATTTCAGAAAATACAAACTTTTTTAATGCTGAACTCATGCTGCTGTTTGGCTTTGCTCGTCTGCTTTGTTTGTACGAAGATATTTTTTAGCCACAGATGAAAGGTCCAAAATGAGTTGAACATGGCCATCATCGTTAATCGCACTGCCAATGTAATCTGGGCTTTGATTTCCGTTTGGAAGGGGTTTTACGACAACCTGACATTGGCCTAAAATCTGATCGAATAAAAAACAAATGATTTGATTGTTCACATGACTGCGTACGCAGATTTTGTCTTTCGTATTTGAAGCAGCAAACTTGTTAAAATATTTTGAAACATCGATACATAGATAGGGCTTGTCAAAGCAATTTGCATAAGACTCATGATCACCAGAGTGACTCATGTGTTCTGGTTTTAATGTATCAATGGAAATAATTGAGTTATTTGGCACGATGAATTTTAAATTTTCTGTCTGAAATGTGATTCCGTCAATTAATGATGTTGTCAGTGGCAAGCAAAGCTTAAAGCAGCTGCCTTCGTCTTTTTGGCTGGTGATCTGTATTTGGCCATGAAATTTTTCAATTGTGGTTTTGACAACATCCAAACCAACACCGCGACCTGACAAATCACTGACGGCAGCAGCCGTTGAAAAGCCGGGTAAAAATATAAAATTGTTAATTTGTTCAGGCGTAAAATCTATAATTTTAGAACTTGCAGATATTAAATTTTTTTGCAAAGCCTTTTCGAAAACTTTTGTTTGATCAATACCACGACCGTCGTCTTTGATTTCGATGATGACTTGTCCAGATTCATAATATGAATTTATTTGTATTGTCGCAGTTGCCGGTTTGCCACTGCGCTGTCGTTCTGATTTATTTTCAATGCCATGATCAATCGCATTTCTGATCAGATGAACCAATGGGTCGGGCAGTTGTTCAAATAAATTTCGATCAATCTCAGTTTCTTCGCCAGAAACTTTGACCTGTATGTCTTTGTCTAATTGCACAGATAAATCACGCAAAGTTCTTTGCATACGTTGAAATAACGGCTGCAATGTTGTCATTCTTAAACCAAGTGCTTTGTCATACAGATCTTTGATCACAAGTTCCATTTGATCAAAGACGCTATTGGCATCTGAATTCTGATCAGATTTTTTTAATAGCCCTTTGATTTGATTTTTAAAAATAACAACTTCTCCGATAGTGTCGAAAATGGATTCCAGACGTATTAAATCGACTTTGACTTGTTCAGCGGGTTTTTTATTTTTTTGTTCAGTGATTTTTGAAGGTGTTTCTGGGTTTGTTGATTTGAATTCGGAGACTGAAATGACATTGGCAATAATTTCTGTATTTTTAAAATCAGAGGAATGAGCAGAATTCATTTGTGATATTTTTTTTAACAGAGGTTCTGGTTGCCAATCGTTATCAAGACCTGCAACTTTGGCTAAAAATTCATTTCTTAATAGATCACTGAATTCCAAAAGCAATGTCATTACTGAATTGTTGATCAATAATGGATTCGTTCTGAATTGTGATAAATAATCTTCGAATTGATGGGTAAATTTTGAAATTTCCGTCAATCCAACAGCTGCGGCTCCGCCTTTTATTGAATGAGCTATGCGAAACAATTCATCGACCAAATCTTTAGAGTAGCTTGTGTTATTTAATAGTACGGATTCAAATCTTTCGATCAAAGAAAGTGATTCGCGTAAAAAATCTTCTTGGAGTTCTTTGTAAAATGCATCATTCATACAAATTATTTCGGTTTTTTTTGTTTACATAATGAGGCTAGTTTTTAGGGTCTTGAAATTTAGAAACAGAATAAGCAATTAGGCTTAAGTCCAGCTGCAAACAAATAAAAAGCAGATTATGAAACTAGACTTTATTAAATTTAAAATTTTGCCGATCAACAAACAACTAATTAAAAATATTTTTATAAACACAAAAATTTATGGTTATGAAATCCGTAAACATATATTAAGGAGACTCAATGAAAAAAGTTTTAACTTTTAAAATCAACGCTGAAACATACTGCTTCGACGTTATGAACGTTGTCAGTATTGATCAGAAAAGCCAT
>JAYTMM010000167.1:0-6102 GCA_043728555.1 Pseudobdellovibrionaceae bacterium | reverse complement strand
CGCAAAGTGTACGTCATAAAGGGCGAAGGTAGCGATCCGTGTAAATATCGCGTATTAAAAAACGCACTTTTTGAATCTACAAATTTTCGGTCACCGTTTTCATCGATGAGAAAAAAAGATTTTTTTTTAAATGGATTAAACCAGATGAAATGATTTCGACCATCAAAACATTCATCGCGCCTATCAAAATGCACATCGCTATGCAAATAGTGATAGGAAACAAAAAGCAAGATTCTGCCGGTTTCTATAAAGGGCAATCCACTTATAAATTTCATGGTTTGTGGGAAGTGCTGTGCATTGGGGTGTAGTTCGCACATGCTATTGTTAAATGTTGCGAAGAGTTCGTCAGCATGTGCACTTTTTGTAAATTTTATTTTTACAAATTCGCCATCAGCGTATGCTTTTTTATAAAGCTGCAGAAACTTTTTTTTTTGTTCGAAATTGAGTTCTGAGTAATATTTTTTTTCATTTTCAGTCAGTGATTCATTAGCTACTGCATTTGCGACTGTATAAATTCTAGAATTTTCTTTGTTTTTATAATTTATCAGTTCTTCAAGGTTCGCATTCATTTCTAAATGAGGCATAACCCGACTTGATACATTAACTTCAGATTTTGCAATACCAGCACATATTTCTAAATGGCACTGTTCAAGTTCAGCAGTGTTGATGTTAGCATCTAAATTTTTGATAAAAAAACTTTGCGTCTTCAAGTCGACTTCTTTTTTAAAAAGGTAATAAAAAAACTGGCTAAATCAATTTCATCAGATTTACGACTGAAATTATACAAACTTTGTTTTGCGTGATGGTTATTGTGTAAACCTTCTCCAAAAGTAAAAAATGCAATAAATTTATTATTTTTGCTATCGTCAGGAATGTCATAATTTTTATAACCCCACTTATGGCAAACCGTATTGATGATACTGCCGGCTTCCCACACGAGTGCGGCGGGCGCTAAATAGATGTAGATTAATAATTCTGGCTTTATCGCATAAAGCACAATTGCGTATGCGGCATGAATTGCAAAATAGTATTTGTGCAGAAAAATTTGAAATTTTGATCTTAAAAGATGGGCTGCATATTTGGGCTCGGCAGGCACCAGCATTGTTAGCCATTGAACTTTATACCAAGCCACAAAGCGCATTGAATGTGGATCATTTTTTTGATCCGTAAATCGATGGTGTTTTTTATGAGTTGCCACCCAAGCTATAGGGCTGCCAGAGCAACTCATGACTCCAAGGATTGAGCCAACATAATAAAACCATAACGGTGGTTTAAAACTGCTGTGCGATAGTAAGCGGTGATACGTTATTGTTCCGCCAAAACAATACTGAATGGCATAAATCAGAATAGCTATCAGCCAATATTTAATTGGAAAATAAATAATCAGACCGACAAGGGCAATATGCGCAATGATTTGATGAATTAAAATTAAGTAAGAAATTAGCATAAGAACCCTCAAGTTTAATTGGCTATTTATAGAATATAGTAATCATTGCTCTATGTTACTTTACAACAAAGCCTTTCCTAGACAAGTTAATAAACAGTGCTAGCATGTTCATATGCAAATTCCTGAAACTGAATTTAATTTGGGTTTAAGTGAGTCCGTAGATTCGGTCGGCATACTATTTTCTGGAGGCGTCGAATCAACACTTCTTTTGTTGCTGCTGCAGATAGAAAGTCTTAAAAAAAATTTTTCTATTACAGCTTTTAATATAGAAAATAAAAATCTTTACGAGAAAAATTGCAAAAAAATATTATCTGATCCTTTTTTTGAAAATGTTAAATTTATATCTAATGTTCCTAATGACAATGATTTTACCGGAAAAATCAGATCGGGAATTTCGTGGGTACTGCAGCAGCCAAATTTAGATTTAGTTTATTTGGGAATTAATAAAAATCCGGATATGAATTTCCTAGGCGCACCACTTCGCAGAACTGCAGCTGAATTGGCTCCGTATAAGCGGCTGCGGTACCCATTTCTGAATTTAACGAAAGACAAAATTGTGAAATATTTTAATGATATTCAGAACATGTACGATTTAGATCTGATGAGATACACCCATTCATGCACTTTTCAGCCAATGGGTCAGTGTGGAAAATGCTTTCAGTGCTTAGAGCGCGATTGGGCATTTAAAAAGAATAACTTATTAGATCCATTTTTTTTAAAATTGGATGTCGATTAATGTCACGTATTCTTTTGTGCAGTACGCCACGAGTAGGAAGCGTGAGTTATGCAGAAAAGTTAAGGTCGCTGCTTCAATTGCCTTTGGCTTTTCAGCCGTGGGAACCTTACGCTTTTGATAAACAGCCCTTGCACGTTAAAAATGAGACCCGGCGGTACGTTGATTCGACGAATGTATTAATACATTCACATATTCATGCCTGCTTAGATAAGTTTGATACGGTAGATATGACCATTTATATAGGCCGTAAAAATCGTATTCAGCAAGCATGGTCATTTTTTGTAGCTTATTATTTTAATAAAATGCAAAACATAGATATTAAAAACATAATAATTCCAATGCCTAAAGATGAATTAGTGACTACGTTTATTCGTTGGATCAATTTATGGGATCAGAAATCTTTAAATAAACATAAAGTGTTTTACGAAGATTTAGATCTAAATAATTCGAAGTGGTTTCAATCTAAATACGAAAATATTACGATCGAAAACTTTGAGTTTATAAAAAACAGAATACAAAATGAATGTGAGAGTCTTTTGTGAATAATCAGTTTATTTACACAATGGACAGTCGAATAGTCTGGTTCAGTGATCAAGCTTTTCAAGTACCAGTGCTTGATGACTTGTATAGAGTCTATCAAATCGAGAACTTAGGTTCAGAGGTTAGATTAGACAACTGTTTTGATTACATCGTAAAAGATTTTTTAAAATTTAATCAACGCGAAGTTTTTCATAGCCCATGTTTAAATTTGGACAGGGAAATATGGACTTTAAGAAATGAAAAAATTAAAATTTTTTGGCAACTGTGTTCATTGATTAATTTAGCAATCGACCTATCGCTGCCGCCATTAAAAATTTCTGTAAATGAAAAAATTGAACTTGTTTCTGGTTCGTTGCCAGATTTTGAAAAATTAGATGCAGAAACTCAAAAAAAACATTCAGAATTTGTTGAACAATTACTACATCAAAAGCTTGCGGAGTTTAAAAACAAATACTTTTTTTGCGTGCAGAAAATTCAGGCTGCGCAAACCATATTAGAAGTTAAAAATTTAAGCCTAGAAATTAATTTTAATAGGATCAATATTATATGAATGATGTTGTGCATATTTTTAATGTTTCACCAGATCCTACGTATTTGGCTGCGCATGCGCTGGCTACAGAAATTATGCCAGTGTCACGACTTCAGTACAATTGTGACATTTTAAAAATTAAATCAATTTATTCTATACCTGAAATCCCATCCAGATTTGATAAAAGTTTTAATCAAATCAGTGTAGAACGTGCTCAAAATATTTGGAAAAATCACCAGCAAAACAATTCGGTGAATATTCTTTGGAGCGGCGGAATTGATTCTACAATGGCCGTTGTAGCACTTTTGATTGAGTCACCTTCGACGGGAATATTAAATATTTACTGTAATATGAATTCTATTTATGAAAATAAATTTTTTTATATTTATCTGTTGAAACAAAAAAATGTTAAATTGCGGAACGCTTCGCTTTTGCCCGAAAATGAAAAATTTGATCTGATTACTGGTGATTTAGGGGATCAAATTTTTGGATCAGAGATGCTATATAAAATTAATCATTTGTTCGGTTTTGATGCCCTCAGCGAATCGTATGACAAAATTATTCCTAAGTTGTTTGCGGCCAGATGCGGTGAAGTCATGGGGGGTGAAATGTATAAACGATATTTACCAATTATTGATTCGTGTATCTTTCCGATAAAAACTGCTTTTGATTTTATTTGGTGGTGGAATTTTACTCAAAAATGGCAGGGTGTTAAATTTCGTAAACAGTGTTTTTTGAATCCAAATCATCTGGCGGTTCATTTTTTTGATTCAACAGAGTATCAATTGTGGAGTATTTTTTTTCACGATCAAAAAATTGGTAAAAAAATAGAAACCTATAAGCAGCCAGCAAAAGAATTTATTTTTTCTTTTGATAAAAATGAATCTTACCTGCTAAATAAGAAAAAACTAGGGTCGCCCTATGGCAGTCATATTTATTATTTTGGGCTTTACGAAGACGGAACTCAGATTAAGACTTGGACTGAATGCCAGCAGACCTTAAGTCGGCTGGCATTACACGGTACTAATTAATGAGTTTGTTGAATTTTTTGAATTAAACCTTGGGTAAAGTAATTTTCATACTTTGTATAAACACTTTCAGTTGCTGTTTTGAATTTCGCTTGTTCGTCAGTGTTTAATGTAATTACTGAAATGCCATCAGCTTTGCATTTGTCTTGGATGACCTTGATGTCGTCGACAGATTCTTTTCTTTCGATGTTGGCCGCTATCACAGCTGCTTCGGACATTAATTTTTGCATTTGTGGATCTAATTTAGACCAGAAATTTTTAGAAACCAGAATCGAAGTTAAAAACAAACTGTGTTGTGTGTCGTTGATGTACGAAGACACTTCATTTTGCTTCATTGAATAAAAACGCGGGTATGTGCTTTCGCCACCATCAATTAAATCGGCGCCAATGGCTGAATTAATTTCTTCAAGTTCCATCGGGACAGGAATAGCGCCGACAGCTAAAAATGAATCTTCTGCGACGGGGCTTTTTGCGATGCGAACTTTAAGCCCCTTAAGGTCTGAAACAGTGTTGATCGGTTTCGTTGCGGCGATCATTCTGTATCCTCCGCTGTATGTGAATGCTAAGCCTTGAATATTTGATTTATCTGATAAACCTGTCATTAAAGATTGGCCAATTTGACCTTCAAGCACTGTGGCTGCATGTTCATGATTGCGGAATAAAAAAGGCATGTCTAATGCGAACATGTCTTTGTTGAATTTACCAAGCGTTGTTGTGTACATCTGACTCATTTCAATTTCGCCAGCTTCCATCAAATCTAAAAGATCATGTTTAGTTACTTTTTTGTTCGGAGAATATTTGGCTTCGTATTGACTGATCGTCATGACTTCAATTTGAACTTGGCCATTTGTTTTTTCAGAAAGTTCTTTTGAGAACCGATTGGCAGCACGCAAAAATAAATCAATTGGTTCGTGCGCTAGCACCCAGCGAATAGTCGTCATTAGGACTCCTTGTATTTTTAAGAACAGCTTAAATGTTACGATTGTTAGACTTGTCAAGTCAACAGGCATCGCTTTGTGATTCAAAATGATACGCTATAAGGCCAAAGTCCTGTTCTTGGCGGTAGTCCATATTTCAGCTGACTAATATTTCTGGGTCTAGTTTTCTATGATGAATGAATCAATCGATTGCACTGATTATATTTGGATTTTCGATAGCTCTTATTTACCTTTTTTTAAAGCCAAACTTTTTCTTAAAAAAGTATTTTTTCTTATTTTGTTCACTTTACTTTTTTTATTACATTAATAATTCAACGTGGCTATTAATTATTTTTGCATGGATTTCTATTATTTTTTTGATAAATTTATTTCCTTATAAAAAGTTAGTTTATTTTTATGTTGCTGCTGCGAGTACATTGTTTTGCTTACTTAAGTTAGATTTTTTCAGTTTTGAACAAAAAAACTTGCTTGCTGAAATAGCTATTCCGACCGGAACATCATTTATACTGTTTCAGTCGATTTCATTATTGCTGAATCGGGCATCTGGTGCTTTAGATCAGCCTGTGCCAATGCTTTCTACGGCTGGAAGTTTAATTTTTTTCCCAAGTATTATCGTAGGCCCATTTTATAAAGTTCAAGTTTACTTAAAAGGTCTTACTGCAACTAATGACATCCGCAGAATTTACGGTGGCTTTTTTTTATTCGCTCTTGGGCTTTTTAAGTTTTGTTTTTCTTTAGCTCTGGAAGGTGATTGGGCATTAAAAAAAATGCCACTGGTTGCTATAAATGACATGCATTCAGTAACAACTCTGTTACTGGCCTCTGTTTATTTATACGCGAATTTCTCGGGAATTTCAGATATCGCTGTTGGTGTGGGAAAAATG
>JAYTMM010000166.1:0-3824 GCA_043728555.1 Pseudobdellovibrionaceae bacterium | reverse complement strand
GTTTTTATATTTTCCATTTCCTTTTCGATATTTTGAATAACCGATTCATAAGCTTTTTTAAAATCATTTTTTTGCGGATCGTCAGTTTTTATAAATTGCACCAATGGATATTTAGTCATTTGCAAATGATAATTTAACAATGCTGATTTTCGTTTCTGTGCAATCAGATCTAACTTGTACTGTTGAGTCACTGATGGCCCAGCAAAGTTAAAATTTGCTGGCATTTTTTCTTTGGCTTGTTTTTCGGCACCAACCAAAAAGGTGTTCCACGTTTCAGATAAAACTTTTTTTTCACGTTCATTTAACGGATTCCATTTTTCTGTTTTAAACGTGTTGATCGGGATATTTAAGTCTGTATTCAGTGTTTGAAACTGCGTCTCGTTCAGAACTTTTGAGTCTGGCAACGCAATAGCCAGTTCATAGCGCGCACGCTGGTTAGCTAATGAAGAATTCATGACGTCTTGCAAAGTGCTTTGGCATTCTGATTTAACATCGGTCAATTTTTTATCAAAAATTTCATCAATACAATTCAAAGATTTTTTAGAATTTTCTAGATTTATTTTTAAAATATTTTGAGTGTATTTATACGTTTCATTGATTAAATCAAAAGCGGTATTGCCTTTTTTATCATTTTGTACGATTTGCGGAACACCAAATTTTAAGGGCGAAATCGCTTCAACGGGAATTATTTTTTTATTTAAGTCAGTTTTTTTACAAGATTCAAAAAATGGATCGTATTTTGTATAAACAGATGATTCTGTTTTTTCTGGTTTATAAACTGGTTGCGACGGCGACGAACGCATCAATTCGCCGCTAGTGGCCAGCAGACTTAATAAAAAAACCCCGAAAAATAATTTCAATTACTGACTAGTCCCAGCTCTTTGAATTCGAGGAGCCGATGTTGGCGATGGGGCATTAAATTGTTTCTCGGCGGCTTCAGAAGATTCATTCGCCATCGCTGCACCAGCGGCGACGCCAAAAATAGCAGCGATACCAACTGATTTACCCGTGCCCTTAAATGCCGAGCCAATTTTTGCTGTCAGCGGAACTTTGATACTTGGTTTTTGTTCAAAGTTATGCGCTTGCACAAATTTTCTGAATTTTCCGTAATCAGCTGGAGTTGCGTTCAAGGCAAAATTAAATACTTTGCCATTTTTATTATTAAAAGCTTCATAGAGGGCTTCTAATTTAAATCTATTTACACGTTTCAAAGTGGTGCTTTCAATTTTATCTGAGGTAAAACCATCTAAATTATACTGTTTAAGTTGTTGTTGAATTTCATTCGCTGTACCAAACAGGCTAATACTTTGTCCGTTTTTTAATTTAACATCTAATTCAATTTCTTTTGCCAAATTTCCGCTGACTAAAGATGATTCGATCTGATTCCATTTTGTCATGTTTTCAGATTCTGCAGTTAAAATTTTTCCGACGTTTTTTATTTGCTCTGGAGTTTTGAAATGATCAACTTGAATCATTGGCGCATCTTTGTTGGCGAAAAATCCAAAGCCACCATTGCCAGATTTGACTTGTTCTGTTGCCCAGATTTGCAACGTTGGTGGTAATGTTTTAATAAAATTGTCGTACTTTACGCGAGCTGCATGATCAACCCAAGCTGCAACTTCTGCTTGCTGTGACAAATTAATAATTTTATCATCGATAACTGCAAGCGGACCCGTAGTCATGACACTGGATTTATCCATATTTTCCGACCAGTAATACGGGACACTGTCTTTATACTTTTGCGGATTGTCGCGCATGCTGTTTAATTTTCTATTCGCGCTCAGATTATCGCCGGCAGCCACCATCGGAGCTACCGGTTGTGATACAGCTGCGTTTTGTGAAATTACAAATTGAGAAGCCAACAAAACAACGATAAATATTTTTTTCATATATATTTTCCTTAACTATATTTTAACATCGGAATGTGGTGTTAGAAAATGAACACCTGTAAAACTATTTTGTACGATATCAAGGTCCAGTCTCAGATTAAGACAGTCAAATCAAATGTATAACTTTTGATTGCGCCCGATTTTGCAATATTTGAAGTATATGAATAAAATCAAAATGAGACACATTTGTTTGAACCTGATTTTAATGGCAACTATGCTATTTTCAACGCTGAGCTATTCACAACAGCTTGAGCTGTTTGACGGTAATGGAATTCCTACGATGGAAGCTTTGCCCAAAGAAAATTTTGATCCCAGTTTTTTAAGAAAATTACGTAAAGAAATTCAAGCCGAACAAATGAAAGATCATGAATTATCTGAACAACGTGGTTGGTTCAAAAGTTCATTGATCCGCGTCGTTCCTGAAAATGCAACATTCGCTGTAGCCAGCGGTGGTGTTTATTTTTTGCAAATGATGGCGTTCACAAATTCAGATCCTGCATTAATGGTGAAACATATTGAATCATTAAAAGATCCCGTTGGATTAATTTCATTTTATTCGTTCATGGCCGCAAATGGAATGTATGTTGATTTTAAAACCAAAGGCATGGACCCCATGACCAAACAGCTGGCGATGAAATCATTGCAATATAAAGGCATGGCCATCGGTTCATTAGCATCAAGTTTCACAGCAGATTTATTAGGAACTTTTAAAGAGTGTGCAAAGGGTTGGATCAATAATAAAAATGATGAATCATCGTATGCCTCTTGCGACGAGGCTTTAAAAACGTGGACCCTAAGAAACAAATTTACACAATATGCTCCGCAAATTTTATCATTAGTAGCTTCGCAAGTTGGAGCAGACGCAACAACATTAGTCGGACAAAAAATAAAAAGTAAAATTTCTGGCGATGCTATCTACAAAGCTGAAGCTTCGGCACTGAAATTATTTAAAATTAGTACTGTAAATATTGATTTAATTATTACTGCAGGCGGTGTCACCGTCAGATCATTAGCTTGGGTCGGAAAATTAAGCCAATTCGGTTTGTTTTTAGCGGTCGATCATTTATTAACACCAAGTATTATGCGAATCGGTAATAATCTTTTACAGCCCTTCTTTTTTCAATTTGATGTGAATGCCATTGATCGACTGATGAAAAGTGCGGGCAATGCAAAATGGTCGTCTGAAGCTGCAAATAAACCCAGTCTTGAATGCCCCGTACAAAATTCAGGCTGTAAATCATTCGATGCTTTACCCAAAGAAATTGAAAATTTCACATATCGCATGCAGCAATGGCGCATGCATTTAAATTCAAAAGTTGAAAATGATCTGAACGGTTGGCAATCCGAAGTCAATAAATTGCTTCATCAAATTGATTTTTCAAAAAACTTTTACAGATCGTATTTAGACAATTTATACAGTACTTTACAGCGTTCTGAACAAGTTCAAAAGGGTGAATTTACTGACAAAACCGATCGCGCTTGGGCCACGCAAACAATTTATCCGTATCGAACGTTGCCTTTATACGGAGTCAAATCTGGCGTTGATTTCAAAGGCGAAAAAGAAAATGATCTGTATTTAACTAAACCTTGGTTGTTACAAAAATATCAAAGCCAAAATTTGCAGAAAATTGCGAATGAATTTTTAACAAATATTAAAAAATACAACTTGGATTCGTATTCAGAAAAAAAATTCACAGATCTATTAAAAATTTTATTATCAAATTCACCAAATGAACAAGCCAACGCGTTAATTCAAATTACAGATCCAATTCGCACGTTCAAAAAACAATTCGAAAATGATCGCGAATTTTTAAATCGTGAGTTTTTATCTGCGGTTCAACAATTAAAAATGCAAATCGGAAATCCAGCCCCAGTGATGGACGAAGGCGCTGGTTTTTCACAGGCTTACATTTCAAAAAGCACAAATTTATTAAC
>JAYTMM010000165.1:0-10955 GCA_043728555.1 Pseudobdellovibrionaceae bacterium | reverse complement strand
CCATTGACTTGTCCTTTGATTCGGTTCAATCGTTTTAATTCAGAGCTATGGCTGGGATTTGATATTTGTTTTTTAATTTTTTGTTGAGCCATAAAAAATCCTTATCGATTGAATTAAAAGTATATTACCCCACAGGGGTATGTGTCAATTCAGTATCTCTATAGACCAAGGCGTGAATCAATGGTAAAAAAATGAACACAGGAGACAACTATGAAAAATATTTTAATATCTATAGCCATTTTGTTTACAATCGCTTTGGGATTTGCGCAGCAAACACGGGTTACGATCAAACCTGAAGGATCAGGTCATTACCAAGCCGGCCAATTCGAATATGCATTTCAAATTTTTGATACGTTGGCAAATAAAACGTTGTCGGATTTAGATTTAAATATCAGTCACACTAAAAAAATTCATTTCATTGCCTACGATGCGGCATTAAAAGAATTTACACATGTACATCCTGCTTATAACGGAAAAACTTGGTCGGTGACATTGGATTTGCCAGTAGATGGAAATTATTTTTTCTGGGCACAGGGTGAACTTTTAGATAAAACAGAATTTTCAGTAATGAAGAATTCAATGATCATGGGTGGTAAATCTGAGAACAACATTTTAGCCTTAGGAGACGTTCGAACCGGCATTGATAAAAATACGAAAATTGTTTTAGCAAATACTAAAATCAAAGCCGGTCAAATGACGATGATTAATTTTACAATTTCTAGAATCGACGGATCAGCTCCTGTTCTAACAAACTATTTAGGCGCGTTCGCGCATGTCATAGCGACACCTATGAGTGGCGATCAATTGACACATGTTCACCCAATGGCCGGAACAAAACCAAATACAGGAATGCTGCACACAACGTTTCCAGTTGCGGGTGATTACCGAATGTGGATACAATTCATTGATGGTGGCGAACTGAAATTGATTCCATTGTCAGTGACTGTTTCTAAATAAGACTGTTGAATTTGTCACAAAATTTATACTTTATACGTAATCACTTGTAATGACTAAAAAAGGACATACAAGTCCTTTTTTATATTGAATAAAGAGAGTTCTTATGAGAATTTCATTAACATCAATCGTATTATTATTTATCTCAAGTTCAGCATTAGCTCATGGAGAAGATAAATTTGGCCCAAACAAAGGTTTCGTTCGTATGCCCGGCGCGTTTCACACAGAAATAGTTCCGTTCGAAAAAAATAAAATCAAAGTTTATTTGCTGGATATTGCTTGGAAAAATCCAACAGTTTTGGACTCTGAAGTTAAAGCCACTTTAATTTCAAAATCGACAGAAGATGCAGTTTGCGCAGTAAAGAAAAATTATTTTATTTGCTCATTCTCAAAATCAGTGAATTTAAAGAAAAAAGCTGAGCTGCAAGTCACAGCAACACGTGAAAATAAAAAAGGCAATGTTGCAGTTTACAATTTGCCACTGAAATTAGAAAAAGTTCCAGAAATAGAAATGAAAAAAACTGAAGACAAGATTGATCACAGTTCGCACCATTAATTCCGAGGATTGAAAAATGCTAGATCGAATTATTAAATATGCGCTTTCACATCGAATTTTAGTTATTTCGTTCGCAGCATTTTTATTGGCTTACGGCGGATGGATCGCTGCCCATTTGCCAGTCGATGTTTTTCCAGATTTAAATCGCCCGACGGTGACGATCATGTCGGAAGCTTCGGGTTTGGCGCCAGAGGAAGTCGAAGCTTTGGTGACGTTTCCACTGGAGACTTCGTTAAATGGGCTGCCTGGTGTTGAACGTGTTCGTTCCAGTTCTGGTGTTGGACTTAGTGTTGTGTACGTCGAATTTGAATGGGGCACGGATATTTTTCGGAATCGTCAATTGGTTCAAGAAAAATTAACATTGGCTCGTGAAAAACTTCCGAAAAATATTGTTCCTGTGATGGGCCCAATTTCTTCAATCATGGGTGAAATTCAACTGGTGGGTTTAACATCCAAAGATTCTAAAGTTAATCCGAAGGATTACAAATCTATTGCTCCGATGGATTTACGCACAATTGCTGACTGGACCATTCGACCCAGATTATTAAGCATCGCGGGTGTTGCACAAGTCACATCCATTGGTGGCGGTGTACGTCAATTTCAAATTTTATTGTCGGCTGAAAAAATTCAAAAACTACAAATTTCAATCGAAGATATCGAACATAATCTGTCTGAAATCAGTTTGAATTCAACAGGTGGATTTATCAACATTGAAAAAAACGAATCGTTGATTCGTGTTCTGGGTGCGATTCGTGACAAGGATGAAATTTTAAATTCAGTTGTCGGAATGCATTTGGGAAAACCTGTTTTAGTTCGCGATGTGGCCGAAGTGAAAGAAGCTCCGCAAGCGATGCGCGGTGATGCCAGTGTGAATGCGAAATCAGGTGTCATCATGAGTATTCAGAAGCAACCGGGTGCCAGCACGATTGAACTTACGCATGAAATTGAAAAAGCACTGAAAGAATTTGAAAAAACATTGCCTGCAGGTGTTGAATTAAATCCTGATTTATTTAAGCAAGCTAATTTTATTGAAACTTCGATTGAAAACGTCAAAGAAGCACTTCGTGATGGTGTGATTCTGGTTTTGATTATTTTATTTTTATTCTTACTGAATTTCAGAACAACGTTTATTACGATTACGGCAATTCCATTATCATTTGTTTTGTCTGCAATTGTATTCAAAATTTTTGGTTTATCCGTCAACACGATGACCTTAGGCGGGCTTGCGATTGCGATTGGCGAATTGGTGGATGATGCCATAGTTGACGTTGAAAATGTTTTCAGACGTTTGCGTGAAAACAAAGAATTAGCAAACCCCAAAAATTCAATCTTGGTTGTTTATGAAGCCTCTAGCGAAGTCAGAAATTCGATTGTCATCGCGACAATTATTGTATGCTTAGTATTTTTACCACTTTTTAGTATGGGCGGCATTGAAGGTAAATTATTTATTCCCTTGGGCCTAGCCTACATTATTTCGTTATTGGCATCGATGGTGGTTTCATTAACTGTGACGCCTGTGTTGTGCTCGTATTTATTAACCACAGGTAAATTGTTGGAACACAAAGATGGTGCATTGGTTCTGTTTCTGAAAAAAATTGACACAAAGATTTTAAATAAATCTTTGAAACATCCCCAAATTATTATAGGTGCAGTGACGACGTTGTTTGTTGCAGCATTGGGTTTGTCGTTAACGTTTGGCCGTGATTTCTTGCCAAAATTTAACGAAGGCACAGCCACAATCTCGATGATGGCTGCACCTGGAATTTCATTAGATGAATCAAATAAATTAGGAAATATTGCGGAAAATTTAATTTTAAAATCTGCAGAAGTAAAATCAGTGTCTCGCAGAACGGGTCGTGCTGAACAAGACGAACACGCCGAAGGTGTACATTCTTCTGAAATTGATGTTGATTTCAAAGACTCAGGACGACCACGCGAAATTGTTTTGGCAGAAATCAGAGAAAATTTAAAATCGGTTGAAGGTGTTTTTATCAACGTTGGGCAGCCTATATCACATAGACTCGATCATTTACTTTCAGGAGTTCGTGCACAGATTGCGATTAAAGTTTTTGGTCCTGATCTTGCGACACTCAGAGCAAAAGGTGCTGAAATTCAAAAAGCGATCGAAGGCACAACAGGACTTGTGGATTTGCAAACCGAACAGCAAGTTTTAATTCCGCAAGTTAAAATTCAATTGCTTCGCGAAGAGGCCGCAAAATATGGAATCGTCGTCGGAGATTTAGCACGACTTATGGAAAAAGCTTTGCAAGGCGAAGTCGTTGGTCAAATTTTAGAAGGCCAAAAAAATATTGATGTATTAATGCGCTTTGATGAAAAGTCCAGATCAGATTTAGATTTAATAAAAAATACGCCAATCAAAACAATGCCCGATGGAACAAAAATTACAGTTGAAAAAATCGCTGATGTTTTTGAATCTACGGGCCCCAATATTGTAAACCGTGAAAATGCACAAAGACGTATTGTGGTTCTGGCAAATTCATCGGGGCGTGATTTAGATAGTTTGGTCCGAGATATCCAATCACAAATAAATAACAAAGTACAAATGCCCGAAGGCTATTTCATTTCCTACGGTGGTCAGTTCGAAAGCCAACAAAAAGCCGCAAAGCTTATGACTTTTTTAGCCGTGCTTGCGATTTTAGGAATTTTTATTGTTCTGTACATGCATTTTAAATCCACGTTTATTTCAATTCAAGTGATGTTGAATATTCCGATGGCCTTCATTGGTGGTATCATTGGAATTTATTTAACAAGTAAAACAATTTCAGTCGCAAGCCTTGTGGCGTTTGTAACATTGTGTGGAATTGCATCCAGAAATGGAATCATGATGATTTCGCATTATTTACATTTGATGAAGCACGAAGGCGAACAATTTACTGAGCAAATGGTGATCAGAGGATCACTTGAACGATTAGTGCCTGTATTAATGACGGCGCTGACGGCGATTTTAGGATTAATTCCATTAGCCTTTGCTGGTGGAGCGCCAGGCAAAGAAATTCTGCATCCGGTGGCAGTTGTTATTGTGGGCGGATTAATCAGTTCCACATTATTAGATATGTTTGTAACTCCAGCGGTATTTTTTCATTTCGGAAAAAAATCAGCGGAGAAAAGTGTTAAACGAACGGAACAAAAAACAATTTTGAAGGAGAAAATAATGTTTAAAAAAATAATTTTATTTACGGTGGTATTAGTTTCAATGAGTTCATTTGCACACGAAGGCCATGATATCACTCCGGGATCAATCAAAGCCAATCATGGCGGCATTGTTAAGGCCGGAAAAGAAATTAATCTTGAGTACGTTGTGTCAGGTTCGGAAATTAAATTGTTTCCAGTGAGTCATGATGGAAAAGATTTAACTTCTGTCGAAGTTAAACTGAATGTAACGACAAAGTTACCAAAAGGAAAATCTGAGGCGGCTAAAGTCGAATCAAAAGACGGTGCTTTTGTTGCAAAAGTAGATTTTAAAACTGCTTACCGAATTGAAATGACAGTTGATGCAGAAATTAAGGGTAAAAAAAGTGCCTTTAAATTTCAAGTAGAGAAATAGTTTTTCGATTTAGGAGAATTTATTATGAAGCGAAGCTTTTTTAGTATTCACATTTTCACAGTGATAACATTTGCAGTCTTAAGTGCAAATGCACTTGTTGGTATAGATGAGCTGACTCAGAATCTTTATCAAAAAAATCAAGAAATGAGTGCTCTTGAAAAAAATGTTGAATCTAAAGAAGCTTCGAATCAATCATCGAATTCTGCATATTACCCAACACTCAGTGCTGTCGGCGGATATGGGCATAATAAAACAGATGATTTAGCTACGACTCAAAAAGGATATTCAGGCTACGTTGAAGGTCGACTAAATCTTTTTAGAGGTTTCAAAGACCAATCCGTCAGCCAGCAAAGGGATGTCGATCAAAAAATTTCAAAACTTGATCTTGAATCTAAAAAGCGAGAACTTCGAAAAGATTTAACTGAAGCGGCAAGCAGTATGGTTTATCTTCACAAGCTTCAGACTATTTTAGAAGAAGAATATAAAGTGACACAAACGCAAAAGCAAATGGCTGCAAAAAAAGTTGCTGCGGGTCTTACTGGCCCCGTCGATAACTTAGAATTCGACCTTCGTGAAAACGAAATTCAGATCGTTAAAAAACAGATTAACCAAGAGCATGAAGAAGCTCATGAAAAGTTAGCAAAACTGTATGGTGAAGGTGTCGCTGATTCAGTCCTTGAGAAAATTGAATTCAGTAGTGCGGATAATTTGGTTAAGGTATCAGAACAAATAAGTATTGAAAATACGATTGATTATAAAAAAGCACAACTTATGCAATCAAAAGCAGAATTTGAAAAAAAAGAAATTAAGTCAGACTATTTGCCAACACTTGATTTCACATACAGTGTTGGGCGATTAACTCCCTCTGAAGATACTCCTTTAAATTTGAATGAATCAAAATACGCTATTCAGTTAACGATTCCTTTGTTTTCTGGACTTGATACTTATTATAAAACAAAAGCAGCATCATTATCCGTTCAATCATCTGAAAAATTAAAAATACAAAAGGCGAATGACGTCAATTCAGATTTTAATATATTAAAAACAAAGGTTTCCGAATTAAGTGCTCTTTTTCAAATTAATGAAAAAAAAATTCTAAATTCTCAAAAATATTTTGATTTAACGCTAGCTGAGTACAGGCGAGGAATTAAAAATTCGCCGGACCTAGTGAGTGCGACCGAAAGATTATTTTCTGCAAAAAAGAAAAAATATGAAATCCTAAAAGATCTGGAAATTGCTAAAGTAAAAATTGAAAATTATAATTAATAAAGTTCGTAAGGAAGAAAAATGATAACAAATAAATTTACCATAGATGGTATGACTTGCGAGTCTTGCGTTGAAAAAGTGACTGAAAAAATAAAATCTATTTCAAAAGTTCAAACTGCAAATGTTGATTTAAAAGAAAAGAAAGCTGTCATTGGATCTGAAAATGGAATAAATTTGGACCTCATAAAAGCCGCATTTAAAGACTTGCCAAAATACAAGATCAGCGAATTTGACTCAGCGGCCGTGCACCAGTCATTCATAGAAGAATCTAAGCTCAAAACCTATAAGCCTTTAATTTTAATATTTACCTATATAATTTTAACGACCCTGAGCTATCAGTTGTATCAAAGAGAATTTCATTTTCATTTATTTATGAATCACATAATGGCTGGATTTTTTATTGGACTGTCATTTTTTAAATTTCTAGATCTAAAATCCTTTGCTGAATCATTTTCAGGTTATGATCCTATTGCAAAAAATGTTTCACTTTATGGTCACGCTTATCCATTTATTGAATTCGCACTTGGTCTGATGTTTATTTCTGGTGTTGGTTTAAATATTGCTAATACTGTAACAATTATAGTCTTGTCGGCAACAACCTTTGGCGTGATTAGGCAGCTTCGTCGCAAAGTGAAAATTCAGTGCGCATGTGCAGGGTCAGGATTTAATTTGCCCTTATCGTCGGTCACTGTTTTTGAAAATGTGATTATGATTTTTATGGCTATGTATGGGCTGATGTCGGTCTTTTCTAATTAACCCTTGCAGTTCTGACAAGACCCCGTGATCTGAATAGATCCATGTGTTTTGAAATTTGAAAAACCTTTGATTTGTTGATAGATAGTCATTTTAAATTTTTCAGGTAAATTAATTTCTTCGATGTTGTCGCAATCTTCGCAGACAAGATACAAATGGTGATCTTCTTTTTCTTGAAAATGTGTGCAAAACACAAAACCGCCATCGCCGACGGAATGCACTAATCCAATTTCTTTAAATGCACTAATGATGCGATAAGCAGATACGCGGTCAATTTTTGTTATTTTATTTGCGGCTAAATACAAGTCTGCAATTTTTAGCGGTTTGTTCGAAGTGATTAAGACTTTAAGTAGCGCGATTCGACCTGTTGTTAATCGGAAACCAGCAGACGATATTTTTTGTTCGGCAGAGGTCATGATTGTTTGCAGCGCCATTGGCAATTCAGACGATATTTTTTTTGACATGATTGATTATAAATTGAATCGAACGACTTTAAAAGGCTATCTTTAGGTCGAGGACAAGTTATGACACGCTTGTGAATAAAAAAAGATTGCTTGATTATCCATTTAAAAATCAGCGATGCTTTTGTTATTGCAAACTAATTGCATTAACAAATAAAGGAAATTCAATGAAAAAAACAATCTCTCTATTTATCTCGACACTGATATTTGGTCTTACTATGACGACTTCTGCAAATGCTCATGAGCACGAACATCGTGAACACGGTGCTCATGTTCATGGCGGAGCCACATTAAATATCGCTTTCGATCAACTTAAGGGTAAAATTGAATTCAAAGGTGCTGCAGACGGTGTTATTGGTTTTGAACATGCTGCAAAGTCTGATCAAGACAAAAAAACCGTTGCTGATGCTATTTTAAAATTTGAAACAAACATTTCTACGATGGTTGTTTTTGATACAACACTAGGTTGTATTGTATCAAAAGAACTTGTCGAAATTCAAACCGAAGAACATGCTGAACATAAAGATGAAAAAAAATCGAATAAACATAAAGGACAGCATTCAGATTTTATAGCTAATTTTAATGTTGTTTGTGCTAAATCTGTTTTAGGTTCAAAAATAACTTTTGATTTCACACCTTTTAAACGTATCAACGATCTGGATGTGACAATTTTAGTTGATACAGTTCAAAAAACGACTGAGGTCAAAAAGAAGCCTGTGACATTAGAGATTAAGTAAGTCAGTCTAAATACACCATGAGCTGTGTACTTAAAAACATTCAATTCAGTTACCCAAACAAGTCTGCGGATAAAAAATCAGGAACTTCAAAAATTATTTTAGATATTCCTGATTTTTCAATTCAAAAAAATGAAAAAGTTTTTTTATTTGGTCCCAGCGGTTGTGGTAAAACAACTTTTCTTGAGACAATCGCTGGCGTACTGGTTCCGCAAAGTGGAACGTTGTCTGTGTGCGGAACAGAAATTCAAAATTTGAGTCCAGCAAAACGCGATCAACTGCGAGCCGAAAAAATTGGTTATATTTTTCAAAATTTTAACTTAATCCCATATTTAACAGTGAAAGAAAATATTACTTTGCCCATAGAATTAAATGGTAAAAGTAAAACGACGAATGATCTTAATTTAATTTGTTCTGAACTGGGCATTGAATCTTTATTAAATAAAAATGTGACCGAATTATCTATTGGTCAGCAACAGCGAGTGGCAGCTGCCCGCGCATTACTAGGAAAACCTGAATTGATTTTAGCCGACGAACCAACATCAGCTTTAGATTTCGATCATCGCGAAAAATTTATTCAATTGTTATTTAAGCTTTCAAATAAATCACAGACATCAATTTTATTTGTCAGCCATGATAAAACATTAGAAAAATTATTTGATCGTTCTGTTTCACTCACAGACATCAACAAATCTGATATCAATCGATCAAATATGAACAAAGCAGATCTAAAATGATTTATTTAAAACTGGCTTTAAAATCTTTGCGAAACAGAATTTTTTCAAGTGCTTTGACTGTGATTTCAATTGCACTCAGCGTGATGTTGCTTTTAGCTGTCGAAAGAACAAAGCGCGCCTCTGAAGAAGGTTTTACTCAATCTGTCAGTCAGGCCGATTTATTAGTCGGGGCAAGGACCGGGCCACTAAATTTAATTTTGTACACAGTTTTTAACATGGGCAGTGCATCGAATAATATTTCAATGCAGACTTACGAAGACATTCAAAAAAATCCAGCTATCGAATGGACAATTCCTTATTCTTTGGGTGATGGGCATAAAGGTTTTCGTGTCGTTGCAACAGATGAAAATTTTTATCAACATTATCGTTTTCGTGGCGATCAAAAAGTTGAATTTTTATCTGGTCAGCCAGCCTTGGATATTTGGGATGTCGTCGTAGGATCTGAAGTACAAAAAAAATTAAATTATAATTTAAATGGTTCAATTGTTATCGCGCACGGGGTAACGCGTGGTGAAGGCATTCAATTGCATGATGATAAACCCTTTAAAATTTCGGGAATTTTAAAACCAACGGGCACAGCCATTGATCAGACTGTTTATATTTCTTTGTTAGGTATGGAAGCCATTCATATCGATTGGAAAAACGGAGCTCAGCCGACCAAAGAAAATTCGACTCCACAAGATCAAATCACCAAAGAAAATATAAAAATTAATCAGATCACTTCGTTTTTTTTGCGAACAAAATCGCGTATTCAAACCTTAAAATTACAACGTGACATTAATAATTATTCAGAAGAACCCTTGATGGCGATTATACCCGGAGCTACGCTGTCTGATTTATGGAGGGGGTTGAGCAATATTGAAATGGTATTAAAAATTATTTCATTCATGGTTATGATTGTGGGTCTGTTTTCAATGCTCAGTACAATATTGGCCGGCTTGAACGAGCGTCGTCGCGAGATGTCGATTCTAAGATCGATTGGTGCTGGTCCCATGCAATTAAGTTTATTATTGGTTTTTGAAAGCGCATTTTTAACATTCATAGGTTTGGTGATTGGCCTATTTGTCGAATTGGCGGTTTTTTTCATTTTATCGGGTTGGCTGGAATCACAATTTGGTTTTTATGTGACAGGTGATTCGGTCACGAAAACTGAAATTTTGTATTTGCTATTGGTATTTATATTTGGAATTCTAATTGGATTTATACCGGCCTACAGAGCCAGTCGCTTGGCTTTAAAAGATGGTTTGTCGGCTCGAATTTAATGAAGGGGTTATAGATATGTATCATCGTTTTATTTTTTGTCTGATATTTATTTTTGATTCGTGGGCTTATTCGTGCGCGGCTTGTTACGGTAAAGATTTAACTGATGATAACAATTCAATAAATAAAATATACAAACAAAAATCAGAATTTTATTCAAACCAAGATTCATCAACATCAGCGCTAACAAATAGTCAGACAAATACCCTGATTAATAAAAAACCAATTTGTGATTTTTCAAAAGGTAACGATAACTGTAAACCTCAATCACCCTAAAACACGTCAAAGGTAAATTATGCTAAAATGGATTCTTATTGGAATATTTTCTTTCACGGTCGCTGTCGGAGCTGGATTATATTTTTTCAAAGGCAATTCTGGTGGTGGTACAGCTACAGAAATTGACTGGCGATTAATGAGTGAGCTGGATTATTTAAATAACAAACCGACTGAAAAATTACAGAAGGCACATAACACGCGTGTAAAAATTCCGGGTTTTATGGTTCCGCTGGAAGATAACCAACGTAAAGTCACAGAATTTTTATTAGTGCCCAGCCCACAGGCGTGTATTCACGTGCCAGCTCCGCCGCCAAATCAAATGGTTTATGTCAGAATGAAAAATGGTGTGCCTGCGGCTTATGGTCCGATTTGGGTTTACGGCGAATTTAAAAT
>JAYTMM010000164.1:0-23579 GCA_043728555.1 Pseudobdellovibrionaceae bacterium | reverse complement strand
TGATTTGTTCCCAGTTTTAAACCAACAGGACAATGAAATTTTTCAAGCACTTCAGGCGAGATTCCGAATTCAATTAATTCAGTTTTCAGTTTCAGAGCTTTGATGGTGCTTCCGATGCCGCCAATATATGGAGCTTGTGAAAATTGCGAAAAAATATTTTTCAGTATTGGCAAATCGACAGCGTGACCTTGCGTGATAGTTAAAAAATAAAAATCAGAATTAAAATTATTTACTGCGGCTGCCATGTTATTGGTATGAATTTTTTTAATTTGATTTGATACAGGTAATTTATCCAGCCATTCGATGCGTGAATCAATGCAAGTGATCTGACAGTTTAAATTCAACAGTGTACGAATCAAAGCTTGCGAAACATGACCTGCACCAAAAATTGCAATCGGCCAAATGTTTTCACGAAAAATTTCAAATAAATACGTCACTTCGCCGCCACAGCTCATGCCGATGTCAGTTTGTAAATTCCAAGTGATTGATTCAGGATTTTTTTTATTCGAATCTGATAATAAATTTTGTGAATGTGTAATGGTACGAGCTTCGACTTTGCCTCCGCCGATAGTGCCCCAGTGTAAGCCGTTTGCTGTGACGACGGCTTTAGCGCCAATGTCTTGCGGAGTGCTTCCTCGAGAATTTAATATTGTAACAACAACAAATGATTCAGATTTTTTTTGAAGGGAATCGCAAACTTCCCAAAAACTATCACTCATTTGGACTTAGACCATTTTTTAAATTGTTCAGGGTACATCGCTTTTAAAATTTCTTCGTTGGTTGCGGGCAGTTCCATTTTTGGATAGATGTTTTTATAGTATGGTAAAATTTTAAGTGCATCATGAATCGCTGTCCAGACGCTCAGGCATAATAATAACGGCGGTTCTCCGGCGGCTTTTGTTCCACGCACGTTAGGTCTGTTTTCATTATTATTAAATAACCGAACGTTAAAAATTCGTGGAGTATCCTGAATACTTGGAATTTTATAAGTGCTGGGGGCGTTTGAAAGTAATAAACCGTTTTTATAAAATAATTTTTCAGTTGTGACCCAACCCATGCCTTGAATAAATCCACCAGTCACTTGACCCAAATCGAGTTCTTCGTTGATGGGTCGACCTAAATCCATAATCAGATCAACCTGTTGAACTTTTGTAACGCCGGTATCTTGGTCGATGGAAACTTCAGAACAACAAACGCCCTGTGTGTAATATAAAAACGCATTGCCTTTGCCGGTTAATTTATTAAATAACAGCCCTGGGAATTTATAATGAGCATATTCACTTAATGAAATTCGATTGTGATAAGCTTCGATCACAACGGCATTTAAACTGATTTTTTTATTTGAATTTTTTTTGTGAATAATAAATCCATCAAGAAATGCGACATCAAAGTAATCAGCAATTCCAGAATTCCAATCAGCGCCTTCATTCGGATCGTTCGTCATTTTTGCATCATCGACTGTTAATTCTTTTTCAGTGCCCAAGCCAGCTGTATTTTTGGCCCATCGTGCTTCGGGAATTTCAAAAAGTTGTAAAGCTAATTGACTGAGTCGCATTTTAATTCGGCGCACGGCGATCAGTGCAGCGGCACCGTTTAAATCAGCTCCGCTGGATGCTGCTGTAGGTGACGTGTTCGCATTTTTATCGGTGGATGTCGGCATCATACGAACATCATTGCGTGATAAACCCAACTCGCTACTTACAAGTTGTGCGATGCGTGCATTCACACCTTGCCCCATCTCAGTAGCACCTGTTGAAACCTGCAATGTGCCATCACGATGAATTAATACCAATGCATTGGCTTGATTTAAAAATCTGGTTGTAAAAGAAATTCCAAATTTCACTGGAGTCAGTGAAAGTCCTTTGAGCGGTAAAGATTTATTTTTTAAAGCAAATTCATTATTCGCAGAAATTTTTTTTCGTCGTTCAAAATATTTTGATTCAGATTCAAGATCAGAAAATAATTTTGGCAAACAATTATTTTCAACCACTTGATCATAATGAGTTACATTGTGACCGTCGTTATCAGAATAACAATTTAACTTTCGAATTTCTAAGGCGTCTTTATTTAAAGCGTGCGCAATTTTTTCGATGATGATTTCAATCATCACGACACCCTTGGGGCCGCCGAAACCGCGAAAGGCTGTGTGAGGATGATAATTTGTTTTACAAACTTGGCCAATGACCCGCATATTTGGAATAAAATAAGCATTATCTGAATGCAGCATTGCGCGTTCCATGATCGATGTCGAAAGATCCGCGTAAGCGCCACCATCAGAATATAATTTTGCATCCAGCGCCAGTATTTTTCCGTCGTTATCAAAACCGACTGTATAAAAATTTTCAAATGGATTTCGTTTGCCGGTGATAATCATGTCATCGTCTTTGGTTAAAACAATTCGTGCGGGACGATTTAATTTATGCGCAACCAATGCGGCATAGGCTGCGATGGGTGCGGCCTGCGATTCTTTACCACCAAAACCACCACCCATTCGTTTGACGATGCATGTAACATCTTTGCTAGGAATACCAAGGCCATGCGAAACCACATGTTGAACTTCGGTCGGGTGTTGCGAGGACGAATGAATTTCAATTTGACCATCTTCTTTGGGATAAGCAACGGCGACATTGCTTTCTAAATAAAAATGATCTGCGCCGCGAATGACAATGCTGTCTTGAATTTTATTTGCGGCTGATCGTAATGCAGATTCGACATCGCCACGTTCAATTTTTTTTGAACTCGCAATAAATGAATCTTGTGAAATGGCGTCTTGAATCGACAGTATCGCTGGTAAAATTTCATATTGAATTTCAATTAATTTTTTGGCTTCATGGGCAGCGTCTTTTGTTTCAGCAGCAATGAGGGCTACGACTTCGCCGGCGAAATTAACTACTTTGTCGGCTAAAAGTGGTTGATCTCTGAAAATGGTGCCCCAGAGGTTTTCATGAAAATCTTTACCTAAGAATATTCCGGCACAGCCTTTAATTTTCAAAGCTTTTTCAATAGAAATTTTTTTGATACGAGCTTTGGCATGAGTACAAAATAAAATATCGACATAAAGTTCATTTTTTTGCAGGACGCGGTCATCAACAAATTCGCTTCGGCCTGTCACATGAGTATGAGCATTGTCATGAGATTGTAAATTCGAGTTTAAATTTGACTTTAAGTTCTGCGACGTATTCATATGTTGATCTCGCGGAAAAATTTATGAAACAAGTTTTCAGCGACAATATGCCTGAAAGAATCCGAGGCTCGCAGATCACTCAGTGGTGCGATCTCTTGGTGTATAATTTCTGCGGCTTTTTCTAAATTTTCTGCAGTCGGTGATTTGTTGATTAAAAACTTTTCTGTTTTATACAGTCGTAATGTTGTGGCAGCAACTCCGCCGACGGCGATTTTTAAATCTTTAATCTGCAAATTTTTTTCTGTTTGAGCTTGATCAGACCATGACAATCTTAAAGCAAAATTAATGGCAGAGATGTCCATGTCTTTTCTCTCAGAAACTTTATATAATTTTAAGATTTCATTTTTTTTGGGTATGTCAAAATTCAGTCGGGTGATTAATTCATTCGGTTTCAAATCAATCTTTCTGTAGCCCTTAAAAAAAGATTCAAGATCAACTGTGCGTTTTGATTTTGGGCCTTGTATTTCAACTGTTGTGTTCATCGTCAGTAAAAAAGGTGGCGTATCTGCGATTGGCGACGCTGTAGCAACATTGCCAACAAGTGTTGCGATATTTTTAATTTGTGGAGATGCAAATAAATCTAAAAAATTTGCAAATTCAGGTATCAAATCTTTAATTTGTGTTCGCAATTCTGCCAAGGTGATTCGAGCTCCAACGGACAAGCGATTTTTTGTTTTTTTAATTTGATATAAATCGCTGACCATGTGCAGACTGACCAATTGGTTTAATTTTATTTTACGTTTATTATGAACAACACCCAAATCAGTTGCAGCAGCCAGCAATTGATTTTTTTTCGACAATGCTTTTGCTGCATCTAAATTTTTTATAGGAGCCATAAAATAAAAATCATCGTTTTTGATTTCGACAGGTATTTTTAAATTTTTAAGTAAATCTTTTTTTATCGGCGCAGATAAAAATTTTTCATTTACAGATCCGTATTTTGTTAGATCGATGCTTTGGGCTGCGTCAATGATGGGTTGATACCCTGTGCATCGGCATAAATTTCCTGTGAGTGCATTTTTAGATTCTTGAGCAGTTAAATTTGCAGAAATATTTTTAGAACAAATCTTTTTTTCGACCAATCCGGTCAGAGCCATCACAAAACCAGGAGTGCAAAATCCACATTGGCTGCCGTGGCAGTTGACCATGGCTCTTTGAACTGGCGTAAAGCCCAAGGCTTCGACTGTAATTAAACTGGAACCATCCATTTGTGCTACAGTGGCGATGCATGAATTGATAGGTAGAAAAATATTTTCTTTTTTTGCAGAGTAGGGAAAATAACGAAGCACACTGCAAGCTCCGCAATCGCCTTCGGCACAAACAATTTTTGTGCCTGTTAAGTTCTTTACGATGCGCAAATATTCAGACAGCATCAGGCCGCAATCGTCATTGCGCACTTCGTGGCGTTCGCCGTTCAAATAAAAAAGGATAAAATCGCGTTTTTTCATACAGATCTTAATTATTCGACAAAAAAGACTTGATCTAAAGCTAATTCTTTTGCAACGTAGTTCGTCATGCAATCGACGTATATGAAAAAAGCCATAGAGCTTTCACAAAAAAATATTCAATCCGGCGGCGGTCCCTTCGGCGCAGTCATTGTCAAAGATGGAAAAATCATTGGCGAAGGCTGGAACAAAGTCACAGCTAATAATGATCCCACAGCCCACGCCGAAGTCGAAGCAATTCGTGAAGCGTGTAAAAATTTAAGTGATTTTGATTTATCAGGCGCAGAAATTTACACCAGTTGTGAACCTTGCCCGATGTGTTTGTCTGCGATTTACTGGGCTCGTCTGTCAAAAATTTATTATGCGAATACAAAAAAAGATGCAGCTTCGATCCAATTCGACGATGATTTTATTTATACTGAAATCCCAAAGCCTATGTCTGAACGAAAAATTTCTATGACACAATTAATGCGTGACGAAGCTTTCGAAGTTTTTAAACAGTGGGAAAAATCTGAAGTTAAGATTAAGTATTAAAAACTCTTGTCAAAAAAATAAAAATAATTACAATTTAATTATGAAATCAATAATGAAAAAAAATATTTTTATAGCGGCATCTTTATTTGTAAGTTTAGTGACTTTTGCGCAAATGCAGATTGATTTGAAAACTGTTTCTTATGTTGACCCTCTCAAATATATCGGACGATGGTACCAGATTTCTCATAATCAGCTGCCATTCGAGCCTGCAAATTGTCTTTGTGCTCAACAGACTCTAGGCCTAAATACCGACGGTACACTAAGTGTGTATAATTCGTGTCGTAAAGATTCAGTGACTGGAGATCTTTTTGAAATTCGCGGATTTGCGGTGAATGATGATGTGAGCTCAAATTCAAAATTTGCAGTGGACTTTAATTTACCGAAAAAGGGTCAATATTGGATTATTGGTTTAGCCGCAGATTATTCTTGGGCAGTTGTTTCAGATCCAAGCCGAAGATCTTTGTATGTGTTATCAAAAACTCCGACTCTTGCAAATGATGATTATCAAAAGGCTGTGCTCGAAGCGGCGACCCAATTAGATATTTCAAAATTAAAAATGACTGACCAAAACCAATGTCAGTATCCTTAATTAGAATTAAAATTTTTTACTAAAATTAAAGTGACCAGTTGCGCAGTATAATATGATTTTTTGCTGATCCAGATGTCTGCGCAAGGTCTCCGTAAATGTACTGGTTCGTTGCGTTTGAATTTGATTCTAAATCCCAAGCCGCACCCAAAAGCCATTTCCATGTTCCAAAATAATGAAGTGGCGTGATTCCGTTATTGCCACCAAAAGTAAATTTCGCAGTCAGTACAAAAAAATGATCAGCCTGTAGTTGTGGATTTAATCCAGAGTCGTTTTGCACTTGGATGTATTGCTTTTTTTCAGAGGGCAGCAAATTATAAATTTCGCGAACTGCAGGTTCTTTGATAATTGTATCTTGGGCTGACCAAGTTACAGTGACTGGAATTTTCGGATTTATATTCTTGATCAACTGAGCATCGTAACCTGCAGGCTCAAATAAAATGATTGAAGCTGGTTTTAATAATTGTTGCTTTTCGTGTAAACCTGAGGCCACTAATGAAACGTAGGCACCCTTTGAATGACCCGAAAAAATAATGTGGTTTGTGTCGTAAACATCCGAATATTTTTTTAAAGCCTCAAAAGACAAACGGATATAATCTGCGCCCATGCGCTGCCAGTCTTGATCAAAAAATCCGTTATCAAATTGCGGAAAAATAACAATCATTCCTTTTTTAGCCAAGTGCTCAAATGTCAAACGGTAGCTTTCGACAGGTATGGTTTGACCATGGCCAAAAATGATGACTGTTAATTTTTTTTTTGAATTCTGAAAATTTTCTGGTGCGTAAAATTCAACAGTACGTCCATTTATATTTTGAGTTTCGTGAAATAATTTATTTATATAAACGACAGAACCTGGGTCAGCAGAACTTGTTGGCTGAGCGGGCCATGGCATCGAAAAAATTTGTTCGAAGGATAAAAAAGCGAATAAAAAAACGATAAAAATATTTTTTGTCATGTTAAAATCGTAACGATTTATGCCGTATCAGCAAAGTTAAAAAAGCGATTGTCGGATCGCGTAAGCCATCAGCAAGGCTATTAACGCATCTTTGAACAGGGAGTCATTGAAACTGACTCTGTCGAAAGATTTAAGCATGCTTTTTTATTTAAACTTGTCATACCGATTTCGCCATTTTGAATTTTTTCAGAAATCTTTAAAAACAACGGTGTTAAATACTGTTCAACAGTTTTTTGTACCGCGATGGGTTTCATTTTATTACCACCAGCATAGCCTTTGCGGCACATTTGATTTAAATAAACTTCATTTATATTGTCAGTTGTTAAAAGCTGAGTCATCAACCCAGCAAGAAGCCCAGTTCGATCTTCTCCAACTGTGCAGTGAAATAAAATTTTATCATCAGGACTATTTTCGGCGGCAACTAAAATTTTTAAGGCATCGATCACTTGTTCACAGGCTATTTTTTCGGAATCAAAATCTTTCCATTTGAAAGGCACGTGATAAATTTTTTTCGCATCAATTCCAGCAGCGACAAGTTGACTGATTTCATCATCGACTTCTGTTTTTGTTTGGTTTTTAAAAATTAAAACCGAGTTTATTCCTGATGATGTCAGTTGATTGATTTCATTTGGCTTTGGTGCGCGCCCACGAAAAATTTTTTCTGACTGAGATAGGTTTTCCAAGAAAACGCCAGAATAACTGATTTGTGAAATAAAAATAAAAAAAGATGCAAAAATAATTTTTTTCATTTGTGCATCTTAAGACTTTAATTGTTATTTTTCGCCTGTTAATTTTATAGACAGTAAATATTGCAGACTCTGTTTAACACCACTGAATTCAATCTATCCGCGACTGGCTGACTGGTCAGACGCGGCACTTCCATTGACCTAAAAAATACGGTCACGACGGTTAGCGCAAATCCTTAAAGATCCGATACTATTTTTGAATGGCAAGATCAGGGGGCGCAGAATTCACCATTTTTAAGCTTTCTTGCTCGATGACTTGCAAGACTTTTTCAGGCGAGGTTTCTACCTTTGGATCTATAGCGTTATTCTTATCTTTGATTTCGAGGTGAGTATAAATTTTTTCCACCTTACTCATGATTTTGGTAACTTCATGTTCAGTTAAAAGGTCTATCTGAATATTAAGGTCGTCCTTGTTTTGACTATCATCCTTCATTTCATTTTGATTCATCAGAATAAAGATTGCCATAAATAGCGCTTCGACTGTTAATACAGTAGATAGTAAAGTGTATGGAGAAGGATCAAAATTCCATTCCTTCGGACTCCAGCTAGAATTGACGCCCACCCATAAAAAAATGAATACCAAATGAATCACGGCAAAAGAAATACTTCCAATATATTGAGTGATTTTGTCTGCAATGCGATTCGGTAGACCTCTTCGCTCCTCATTTTGTTTTCTCAATTGTAGCATTTTCTTTATATTTTTGTGAACGATGTCAGCAACGAGTGGTTTTGCGCTTGGTTCAGTAAAAAGTTTCTTTTTTTTCATGCGTCGTCTCGTTACCTTTTTTGTTTACAATTCTAACAGCGGACATCTGCAAAGTAATAATTGTGCAGGCAGCAAGGAAGGCTTCCAACAGTTCATGGGGCCCGGGCCCCAAATCTGTACCACCTAGTTTTTCGGATACGATAGTTAGTGATACTTAATAAATAGAGCTTTAGAATTCGAGGTCTCTAAGCCCGAACTCGATGACTCCCAATCTTGATTATGCCCATGAAGAAGGTCATCAATGTACAGGGTATCTTTAGCCAACATTTTCCTAGTCGATTCGATGTCCCAATTCGGATTGAACTGCAAATACATCTGCATCAAGTCCAGCCGGCCATCGATATTTTTGTCGTTCAGAACATAAAGTTCGTCCCGAAGATGGTTGAGGTACACATTGGCTGATCGCATGAAATCTCCATAGTCCCATTCGAGAATATTCGAAACATTTTTAGTAAACGTTTTAGTATCAAATCCCAACGTGCAGCTCATTTTCCCCTCGGCGCGCCGTCCGACTTTTGTCGGATTCTGACGCTATTGGATAATGCAAAATATCTCCTCAGCATTTTTTTCAGCGAGTGACTGTTGCTAATGCAAGAAGAGGCCCTCCAATAGTTTTAGTAATATAGTGCGCAAGCGTTCACGAATTAATTCTGATCATAGATCTAGGCATCATAGGAAATTTTGCTACGTCAACGGGTCAAAAATAGCCGCTCAAAATAAAGCTTATGGTTGAGGTTTCGTTTTTGGCGTGATCAAGATCGAAAAAATAGGACTCAAAATTGCATTTGCATGGACATGAAGCTGACTGTTCGCGAATCGATTCCAACGACATCTGAATTTAAAACCATTCAACTTAATTTTAACAATAATTAACAAGGAGCTTTTTATGATCAATGCGCAAGAAATTAAAACTGGTATGCCAGTTGTGTGTTCTGAAAACGGACAATTCGCAGTGGTGGATCATATGGATGGCAAAGAAAGCATCAAGCTGAAAAAAGACGAAATGGGAAAGCATCATTTCATTCCTCTCGCTTGGGTCAAGAGTATAGACAAAGAAGTTCATATTGACCGCTCAGGCGATCAAGCCATGCAGCAATGGCGATCTGAGGCCTAGTTCTCTCTAACGGAAAACGTCTCATCGACTATGACTCCACTTATTCTGGAACGACCAGTTATGCTCGAACTTTCGGTTGAGCGGTGTAAGTCTTCAATTTGATTTGAAAAAACCGTTTTCGAAAGTTTTAGAATTAAAAAAACACTGATAATACAACAAAATGGTGCCCAGTGAGGGGGTTGAACCCCCATGCCTCGCGGCGCTAGATTCTAAGCCTAGTGTGTCTGCCAATTCCACCAACTGGGCACTTTAAAAGATGATTTTAAGAGTGCGGGCAACTTGAATAGACGGCTAAATTAGCCGCCTGAATTTAAAAGATCAAGAATTACTTTTCAGCTGTTAATTTTTTGTACTCAGGTGCGCGCATCAACTGAGCCAGCTCTTTTTCGGAGTCCATCTCGATACGAACAAGCCATCCCGTATTATTTGGATCATCATTTAATGATGACGGATCATCAACTAAACTTGAATTCACTTCGATGACTGTTCCAGAAACTGGAGCATACAAATCAGAAACGGCTTTTACAGATTCAACAACGCCGAATGGTTGGTTCTGAGTTACTTTTTGGCCCTCTTCTGGAAGATCCACGTAAACAACTTCACCCAGTTGATCTTGTGCGAATTCAGTGATGCCTACAGTAACGATATTTTCGTCGATCTGAGCCCACTCGTGATCTTTTGTATAATAAAATTCTTCGGGTACGTGAAATGCCATGATGGACTCCTTATTAAATTACTTTTTTACGAACGGTGTTTTGCAAACCGAAGCTTTGATTAATTTACCGCGAATATCGACGTAAATTTCTGAACCTTCGGTTGAAAATGCAAAATCAACATAAGCGATTCCGATGGGTTCATCAAGCGTGATAGAGTGCGTTCCGCTGGTAACTGCTCCGATTTTTACGCCTGCTGAAGTTTTAATCTCGTAACCTTGGCGTGGAATTCCACGATCCAACATTTTAAAACCGATCAGCTTACGTTTTAAGCCATTTTCTTTGGCGGCTACGATTTGTGCCTTCGACATAAAATCTTTGGCCATAGGTTTTATTGCCCAACCCAAAACCGCTTCATACGGATTTGTCGTGTCATCAATTTCATGACCGTACAAAGAATATTTCATCTCAGTTCGTAAAATATCACGAGCACCTAAACCTACGGGTACGGCTTTGATTGGATCAGCCAACAGCGCCTGCCATAATTTTTCAGTGCCTGCAGATTCAATAAAAACTTCGCAACCCAATTCGCCTGTGTAACCTGTTGTTGCGACCATGATATTAAAGCCCATGAATTTTCCAACTTGAATTTCGTTGCGATTCATTTTTGAAATTTTTATTGTATCAAAAATTTTGTCACATAATTCAAAAGCTTTCGGGCCTTGAATTGCGATTTGTCCCCAATGATTTGATTCGTCGGTCATATCACTTCCGCGATTGTGTTTTGTCATCCATGCAAAATCTTTGTCTTTGTTCGATGCATTCACACAAACTAAATAATCTTGATTTTTCTCGAGGCAATAAATAAATAAATCATCGACTAGGCCACCAACATCATTTGGAAGTAATCCGTATTGAGCTTGGCCAGATTCTAACTTTGCAACATCATTTGTTGTCAGCCACTGCAAAGTTTCAACAGCCCGCGTGCCTTTGACTCTGATTTCACCCATGTGTGAAACGTCAAATAATCCAACGTGATTTCGTGTCGAATTGTGTTCGTCTTTTAAATTCGTGTATTGAATTGGCATTTGCCATCCAGCGAATTCAACGATGCGTGCGTTTAATTTAACGTGTTCATTGTACAGTGGAGTTTTAAATGGTGTTTTAAGAATTTCAGTCATAGCTGATAGTCATATAACTACAGCCAGAATCAGTAAAGTCTTAAGTCGATTTCGGTCGAAAAATCAGTCTGTAAATCAACAAAAGAATCATTGCGCCAATGACCGAGCCAATAAAGCCAGCAACTTCGCCTTCTAAATAAAAACCTAATTTCAGACCCAACCAATTTGCCGTATATGATCCTGCGATACCCAAAAGAATTGTTAAAATAAAACCACCGGGGTCGCGTCCGGGCATTAAAATTTTTGCGACGATGCCGATCAGTAAACCAATAAAAATTGTCCAGATCATAATGAGTCTCCTCTGCTTATATTTGAAATTATTTTAAAAGATTAAACGTTTTTTTTCAAACGAATTTCGTTCGATTTAAATTCGATGTCAGAATGTAAAGTGATCAGATCACCACGCGGTAATGTTTGCGCTTTGATATCTTTGTGCATCCACGTTAAAAATTCACGGGCAGGGCCACGGCAAGCCAGTTGTCGGGTTTTGCCTTTTTCACTTAATGAATCGCCAGTCAGCCTGATTTTATTTTCAAAATTAAAATCAGGTTTCGTTCTGCGAGCTAATAAATAACTGGTTGTTATCGTTTTATTTTTGAATGGTAAATGTTGTTCAAGTTGCAAAAACCATTTCGGAGCATCCACATGAACACGGTCGTGGCACCAATCAGTTTTTGATTCTTCAAGCAACGGGCATGATTGCTGATGAACACACGGTGCCCAAATGGTGTAGCCTTCAGCCATTAATTTATTTCGAAGTTCTAAAAGTTTTCGACCGTCTTGTTTTGTTGCGGGTTCTAAAATCATCAGGGCTTCGAATTGATTCCAGCCAGCGGGTAAGGCATCCATTTCAGTCAATGAATATGAAAAAACCAGCATTGTTTTTTTTGCGTCAGAATTTATTTTTTTCAGATCTAATTCGGTGGTCAAGTTTGGATTTTTTAAAAGTGGTTCTAAATCTTGAAATGCTTTGAGGGCATCTTTAGATTTTTCAATCAAGATCTGATTTTTGAGATTTAAATTCTTAGCCAATGCAAAGCTGGCAGTGCCAGGACCAGCACCCCAATCAATTGTCGTATCAATATTTTTAAAAAAACCGACTTCGATCCCACGGCGGATCACAAGTTCTGCACGCAAAAAATTCAGTGGCAAATAATAATGACGGTATGCTTGTTTACAATAATTTTCAGACCACGGCGTTTGGTCGTCGGGTCTATCGATAAAAAAATCAGACAATTTTAAAATTTGCTCAGCAAGAACTTTTAAATTAAGCGTGGGTTCAATAAACATAGTCGAGCATTGCATCCTTGCGCAGTGGCGCAGTCGAGTTTCACATCCTGTGGGAATACTATTACATTTGGCATTGGCTAACGCAAGATTGATTCGCCATTTGAATTCTTGGCGCCAGACATTCTGGTTTGCCGTTGTGACGAATGATGCCCCAATCTGGGCTGGCTGGTTTCAGCGAAGCATTTTGAAAATACGCAAGGCATGCGGCCTTGGCCATTCCCGTAAATAGAACGCGCATTTTTCCCGTCGGCGTTTGTTCGGCTAAATAATCTTTGGCGATCATTTTGTCGATCCCCATGCCATTTTTAATCGGGCTGCTTTGACTGATTGTGAAATCAAAATTTGTAATATCAATTGTTGCGCACTGGGATGCGCTGGATAATTTTTTAATTCCAAATGGATCTGCACCAACTTTGTCGACCATAACGACATGGCCGTGTACACCTGCGATATCGCCCGGTTTAATAGTTTCATTTTTTGTTAAAGTGATATTGTCAAAACAACTGAAACCAGAATTTTTTGCACTGATAAATTGTTCTGAACTTTGTCGGACAAAAACAGCTTTGTTATCAACACCCGGTTTATATCTGAAACCTGCAGCGGCAATCGCAGATGAAACATAGGCTGAACAATCAATACCTAAAGTTGTTTTTGAACCGCTACCCACATTTTTAAAAAAGTCGATGGTGTTATTTGCAACATTCGGTTCGCCGCCGTAATCATAAATCAATGGCTTGCTTCTGACATTAAAACAACCGCTTTGCGCGCCAGCAGCAACACGAATATACGGGTGCGTGTTTTGAACTGCAGATAAATTATTGATATCGCGTACACCACCAATGCCATCAGGGTGAGTACCGACGCGAACAATTCCAGATACATCCGGAGTCGCAGAAGTTACTTCAGGAATTTGCAAAGCCTGACAGCTTTGATAAGCTGTCGAGAAAACATTATTTTGGCCAGCAATCATACGAGATTGTGCATTTAAAGGAGCGCTCGGAGCTCCGGCGATTGTATTCGTTTGTGTGTTTGTTGGTGATGATGCGCATTGAATATTTAAATCATTTGATAATGCTGAAACTTTTGAAAATTGTTTTGAAAGTTTTGAATTTAATTTTATATTTTCAGACGTCGATGTGTTTTGCATTTCAAGTTGAATCAGAGTTTGCAAATGTTCTTTGGCAGATTGAATATTTTTTTCAGATTTAGAATCTTCGATCATGACATCAAAAATTTTATTAAATTCAGACTTGAATTCAGAAATTTTTTCGAGATCTTGAATTTTTTGTGTTTTTGCAATCAGATCAATTTTTTTTGAAATTTCAGATTTTAATTCAGATAAATCTGGAGCAGATTTTTCTTGATCCAGATAAGTGTACATTGAATCAAAAACTTTACTCTGTAAATTATCGCAACCAACGGCTTCTGTCGCAGCACTGGATGCTTGTGACAAAGCTGAATTTTGTTTCATACAGCTTGAAAAACAAAATACAGCAGAAAGTAGAATTAAATTTTTAAAAATAAATTTTAAGTCCATAAAGACCTCTTTTCAGAGATCTTTTCGGGGCCGAATGTATTACTCTTTAATCATTATTTTTTTGTTAGAACTCTAGACAGAACCAGCTAACTTAACAGTGTCCATACAGTTAAAATGTGGACATTTGTCCTGTAAACAAGACTTTTGTGCAGGGCACAAAACATTGGGCATGGCGATTTCAATTTGCTGTGAAAAGCTTGCTGGGCGTGGCCCCCAGCGTTTTGGATGATGAACTTTGATCGGCGAATAAATTGCTGAAATATTTTTCCCAAGGCTGGCTGCGATGTGAACAACACCAGTGCTGGGTGCAATTATCTTTTCTGAAAAATATAAAATTTCAATCAATTCACGCATTGTCAGTTTTGACTGGAGCCAACAAACTTGTGGGTGATTTTCAAAAACAGTTTTTATTTTTGCCAGATAAGGTTCGTCGGCAGCAGTTCCAGTAATTGCGACAGTTTTATTCTGGTCGATTTGATTTTGAATTTCTAAAATGTATTGATCTTGGGACCAATTCAAAGCTGAACCCATCATGCCGGGGTGGATGACGATATAATTTTTCAAATTAAATTTTTCTAAAATAGCAGATGAGATTGGTTTTTGAAATTTCAGGACTAAATTTTTTGAATTAATCTGAACGGGGCCAGTAATTTTTTTAACCAGATCCAGATTGTATTCGAATTCATGTTTGATTGCTTGGGATCGTTTTTGCCTAAGGCCCTGGTTTAAAAACAAAAAACTGTGCCATTGGCTTAAAACACCGATGCGTTTTTTGACTCTGTTTTTAAATAATTCAAAATTGATCCACCACGGACATTGAAAACTAATGGCAATATCAAATTTTTCTGTTTTTAAAAAATCACTGAATATTTTTTGTGACGTTTGTGGATTTGATTTATCAATTTCAAAATATTTTATTTTATTTTCAGCCAGATCCAAAAGTTGACCTAATCCACGTTGTACAATCCAAGTGATATCATAGGCATTGGTATCCAAGATTTGATCTGCGGGTAGGGTGCAGATCAAATCTCCGATTTTATCAAGGCGAATAAGCAGAACTTTTTTTTTAACCACGTCGCTCGAAACTACTTGTAATCGTCCATTGGCGGGCACGAGCACACAATATTTTTATCACCGTAAGCATTGTCAACTCGTCCAACGGGTGGCCAGTATTTACCAGCACGCACCCAGCTTAACGGATAGGCCGCTTTGTCACGCGTGTATGTGGCTTTCCAATCTGAATTTAATAAAGCTTTCGCTGTGTGCGGAGAATTTTTAATAATTTCAGGACATTCATCTGCTTCAAGGCGTATCTGAATCATGGCATCGCAATAGCGATCTAATTCTTTTTTAGATTCAGATTCAGTCGGTTCGATCATTAATGTACCGATCACGGGCCACGACATCGTCGGCGCGTGAAATCCAAAATCCATCAAACGTTTTGCAATATCAGTCACATCGATTTCATGTGATTTTTTTAAAGGTCGAATATCAATAATACATTCGTGTGCAACCAAACCTTCGCGGCCTTTGTACACAATCGGATAATACGGAGACAATTTTTTCGCCATATAATTTGCATTTAAAATACTGATCATCGTTGCTTGTCGTAATCCGGTTGTTCCCATCATTGTGATGTAACTCCAAGAGATTGGTAAAATGCTGGCGCTGCCCCATGGTGCTGATGTTGTTGAAGTCACGCCCGTTGCAGGACCTGATTCTTTCACCATAGTTTGCCTTGGTAAAAACGGAGCTAAATGTTTTCCAACACCGATAGGGCCGACACCTGGTCCGCCGCCACCGTGTGGTATGGCAAATGTTTTATGTAAATTCATGTGCGATACATCGGGACCAAATTTTCCGGGGCGAGCAACGCCGACAAGTGCATTTAAATTTGCACCGTCCATGTAAACTTGTCCGCCAAATTTATGAATTGTTTCACAAATTAATGTGATGTCTTCTTCGAACACGCCATGTGTTGATGGGTATGTGACCATCAGCGCAGCCAAATTATTTTTATGCAATTCAGCCTTAGCAGTTAAATCTTTGATATCAACATTACCCATGTCATCGCAAGCGGTGACGACAACTTGAAATCCCGCCATGACTGCTGACGCAGGATTTGTTCCATGAGCGGATGATGGAATCAAGCAAATATTTCTGTGCGATTCTTTGCGCGATTTAAAATATTCACGAATAACTAAAAGTCCTGCGTATTCGCCTTGTGCTCCCGAATTGGGTTGTAAAGAAACCGCATCAAAACCAGTGATCGCACATAATTTTTGCTCAAGGTCAGAAATTAAATTCATATAACCTTTGGCTTGCGAAATCGGTGCGTACGGGTGAATTTTATTTACTTCAGGCCATGACACCGGAATTAACTCGGTGGCTGCATTTAATTTCATCGTACAAGAACCCAGTGGTATCATTGAACGAGTCAATGTGACATCTTTGTCTTGTAGTAAATGAATATAGCGCATCAGTTCTGTTTCTGAATGATACGAATTAAATGTCGGATGAGTTAAATATTTTGACGTACGAATTAAATTTTGTGGCCATGTGTTTTTTAAAGTTTTTTCTAAATCAGCAATTGTGAACGAAAGTTCTTTGTTGCCATTGAAAACCTTTAGAATGTCTTCGACAGTTTTTAAATCTGTGGTTTCATTCAAAGAAAAACCAACGCCATCATCATAAATTCGAAAATTGATTTCAAATTTTTCAGCGTCTGCAATCAATTTTGATATTTGATCTGTTTTAATTTTAACTGTGTCAAAAAATTGTGTGGTTGAAACTGTAAAGCCTAATTTTGAAATTCCGGCCACTGCCAATTGAGTCAATTTATGAATACGAAGAGCAATCTTTTTTAAACCTTCAGGTCCGTGGTAAACGCCGTACATCGCGGCCATGTTTGCCAATAAAACCTGTGCCGTACAAATATTTGAAGTCGCTTTTTCGCGACGAATATGTTGTTCGCGAGTTTGCAACGTTAATCGCAAAGCGCGATTTCCGTGACTGTCGACGGATACTCCGACCAATCGACCCGGTAATGAACGTTTGAAAGAATCTTTCGTTGCCAAGAATGCAGCGTGCGGACCACCATAACCCAATGGTACGCCAAAACGTTGCGAATTTCCGACGACCATGTCTGCGCCCCATTCACCCGGAGGAGTTAACAACGTCATTGCTAATAAATCAACAGAGGCAATAACCATCGCTCCGGCATTATGAATTTTTTCTGAAATATTTTTGTAATCATCGACAGAACCCGTTGTTGTTGGATACTGAAATAAAACGGCAAAAATTTCTTTGGAAGTAAAATCAAACGTTTCAGGATTTGTCACAATCATTTCAAGATTCAATGGTTCTGATCTGGTTTTTAAAACCTCGATCACATGTTGGTGCATATCAGGGTGAACTAAAAACGTGTTTGCATTATTTTTTTTACACAGACTGTGCGCCATAAACAAAGCTTCTGCGGCGGCAGTGCCTTCGTCCAACAGCGACGCATTGGCGATTTCCATTCCGCACAGATCAGAAATCATTGTCTGAAAATTTAATAAACTTTCAAGTCGTCCTTGTGAAATTTCTGGTTGGTACGGTGTATAGGCCGTGTACCAAACTGGATTTTCAAAAACGTTTCTTAAAATCGGTGAAGGTGTAATGGTATCGTGGTAACCCAAACCTATCAGCGATCTGAAAATTTTATTTTCTGACATTGTTTTTTTAAATTGATTTAAAATATCAAATTCAGAAATTCCGTTGCCGACATTCATCGCCTCTGTTGAATAAATACTTTTCGGAACGATTTTTGTGATCATCTCGTCAAGATTATTGAAGCCCAATTCTTTCAACATTTCAGTTTGTTCAATGTCGCTGGGTCCGATGTGACGTTTTTGAAATTCATTAGTACTTTGTAGACTTGAAAGGGGAGAGTTTAAATCCATTTGGCCAACCTCTATTTAGATTAAAATTGTGAATATTTGTGACTTAAGGCTAGCATCTGACTGGGCTTTTGAGGAGAACTAAACGGCATGTCAAAATAGACTTTATTTGATGCTCGATTGATATAAAATATTTGTGTGAGGTATTTATGAAATCAGAGTTCAAGTTATTACAAAAACTGCCATTAATTTTAGCCATTCTTATGACAAATTCTTGTGTAAACACACAACTTCGTGGACCGTCGCAAGCATCGACAGAAAACAGTGTGTCAGCAGAAGCTTGTGCAAAGGATGAAGCTTATCCGCGTTTGTTTAATGTTTTAGAAAACAATTCAAAGTACATCAAAGTCGAACTAGGTGATTTCGCAAAATTTTTTAAATTTTCAGATTCAAAATATACTTACAAAGTCATATACAAAGGTTCAAAAGAAAACAAAGACGACAAGGAAATCACAGCACTTTCTGGCTCATCTGAAAAACCTTTAAATCAAATTCAAGTTCCGGTTTTAAAAACTGGTGTATATAAGTTTCTGATTTCCGAAAATGAAAGTTCAGATCCTGTATGGAAGCAAAAAGTTTTTGCTGTGGCGCCAGCGGAAGATACTTTATCTGAAATTGATAAAAAATTACTTGCTGAAAATTTTGCACCGTTGATTCAATATCACACAGATGAAAAATACAGTCCTGTCAGTTTTGAATATTTATTAAATGAAATCGAAACGGACAATGAATTACAAAACGAACCTTTTATTTTAAAAGCAAAACAGAAAAAAGGTTTTTTTTCACTGTTTTCAAAGCCAGAGCTTAATGTTGAATTTAAATTCAAAGACATCCGAAAAGTCTTACCATTTTATGGCCACGCGGATTCAGTTTTAAAGTCAGGCTTAAAGGATTCTTTTGATACGCGCTTGGTTCAGCGTTATGGTGAAAATCATAAAACAGTCTATTATTCTGTTTTTGAAAATAAAAAATGGAATGAAATTTATATTAATTATCATTTCTTTTATTCGTTCGATCCAAAAAACAGTACAGATGATAAGTTAGTTATGGCTTCGCATATTTTCGATCGTGAAAGCATCACAGTTGTTTTGCGTGGGACAACAAAAAAACCTTTGTCTGTATTTTTCGGTGCACACTTAGCCAGTCAGACAATGGCCCATCTGGATGAAAATGATAACGTCATCCAAGATTGGCAAACGGGACGTGTTTTTGTGAACTGGCCAGATCTGCAAAAACAAGGTGATCATCCCGTTGCTGTTGCGGCATTAGGTTCGCATGGTATGTATCCTGTTGCTGGAAATTATTCGGTGATGCTTGGTAAAATTAAAATTTTGCGTGAACCTGCTGGCGGAGGTAAATATATTTATCCCACAGATTTATCTGCAGATATTTCGAATAGTTTAGATCGAAAGAATCACAATCCTTATGTCTTAAAAAGTTTAAATTTAAAAGATATCACAAGCGATTGTGCCAAATCCGATAATATTTTAGCGTTTTCAGGATCGACTGTGGATGTGTTAGGTCCAGTGAACGCGACGTTTCCGCCGTTCACTGACCGTGAAGAAGATTATTTCAGTTACGCTGACCCTAATGCGCCGATGTTTGTAATGCCAAACAAAAAATCAGATCACGAATACTAAGCCTTACGGACAGCTTTTTTCTTAACAACTTTTTTAGCAGAAGATTTTTTTGTAGCAGGTTTTTTAACTGAAGCTGTTGCACCAGAAAACTGAGCCGTCTTTGCTTTGATAGTTTTTTCAATTTTTGCACGTTGGGCTTTAGCTTTTTTCTTATAGCCTTCTAAGTTTTTTTCAACTTCAGTCGCTGTTTTTTTAATTTTACCGACAACGGCAGTGACTTCTTTTTGTAATTGCTTTTCTTTGGCGGAAACTTTTTTCATTAGGTCTTTGTATTTTTTTACGGCATCATTCGTATTTAATTTTTGTAATTTTGTTTGAATTTCTGATGTGGCAGCTTGAACATCGTCGATGACTTTTTTGACGTTCGGTGTTTCAGAAATTTTTTGAATCATAGATTTAATTTTATTTAGGTTCATTTGTTTTTCTCCTGCTGAATTTATAGTCTTTTGTGTCTGCAATGTAAAGTTGAACTTTCAATTATAGAACAAAGTTGAAATTCTCAATCAAGGCACCTGGAACTTTCAGTGCTCCGATCGAACGTTTCATGTATGTCGATGTGTCGACAAAAATTTCTTGTTCATTTGAAAAATCAATTAAGCCTTCGCCAAAGATATTATAAATCGTTTCATCAAAGCGTAAATCATTGATAGGTCCCACGATTTCACCGTTTTCAACCCAGAAACACGCGAAGCGAGTCATTCCCGTCATGCGCGCCGTTTGCAGGTCGCTCCAGTTAATGTAATGTAGGTTCGACAAATAAAGTCCTGTACCCAGTTTTTTCAAGATTTCATTTTGAGTTAGAGTTCCCGCTCTAACTTCGGGGGATCTTGGCGATTCGCCTGCTCCAGCTTGGTTTGAGACCAAATTATATTCTTTGGCTGTTGCTGTACTGGTTAAGAAATTTTCAAGTTTACCATTTTGAATCAACATAATTTCAGGTTTTGAAATTTCACCGATCGAATTAAACAGTGGACTTAATCCTAAATTAAAATTTTCTAAAAGTGTGAATTTTTCTGATAAAGACAATTCGGTTTCTTTTAATTTTTTCAGCGGTGCGCGGCCTTGGTTGTAACTGGCTTGGCTTAAGGCTCCCCATGACATTGTTCCTAAAATTTCGGCTACGGCCATCGGTTCAAGATATACGCGATATTGCCCACGTGGAACTGACACAGTTGGTTTTTGTAATAAACTTAATTTATTTTTTGTATCATTGGCTTTGGCTTTGAATTTGTCGTGATTAAAAATTTCGTCAGAATAAAAACCTTTGGCAGCTTTGGGGCCGTTATACAAAGAATAATCAAAGAAAAAATAATCAGATTCAAAATAATGAAACTGTCCTTTTGAATTGATGCTGGCCCGGCGCAAAGGACCCGAACACCATAACCCCGCAAGGTCTGAATCAGAAAATAAATCTGAAATTATTTTTGGAATTTCAGAATCATGTGGACGTTCAATTTTTTTATATGTTTCAGATTGTCCGTTGTTTGTCATTTCGACAAATTTAGGGCTTGTGTCTGTCAGTGGTAAATCAATACGAGCTTGTGCAATTTTTTTTGTCGCCGTATTTAAATCAGAATCTAAATCTAAAGTCAGATTAAAGGCCATGTTGATGACTTTGTGATTTGCTTGATATGTCAAAGTCAGTTCATGCTGTGACACCGTTGTGTTTTGACGAACTTTTGATCCGTTAAAACGCAAAAACAAACTGTCTTCAGAATGTAAAAACAAACCAAGGTCTTCATCGGCAGTTAATTGTTTAAAAATGCTTTCAGAAAACTTTATTAAATACGATTTATCCACCGAACACCTCAATATTTTTAAACAATGCGTATGGTGACGAATGCCCGACGCGAATAATTTGGCTTGGTTCGCCTTTGCCGCAATAAGGTGATCCGTAAGTTTCAACAGTATCTGGTTTTGTTAATCCTGATAATGAATTCCAAAATGGAATTGTCACCGATCTGTAATTTGGATTTTTCAAGGTCTTTGTTAATTTACCGTTTTCAATTAATTTTCCGTATTCACAACCGAATTGAAATTTACGACGGTAATCATCAATCGACCACGAACGATTCGCGAACATGATGACTCCGCGTGAAACTTTAGAAATCATTTCTTCTAATGTCAGATCGCCACCTTCAAGGTTAATATTCGCCATGCGGTCAATCGGTGCGCGGTTCCATGAACTTGATCGGGCGTTTGCAACGCCTGATAATCCAGATCTGGCTTGGCTCTCTAAACTGCCAAGGCCTGCTTTTAAAATTCCGTTTTGAATCAAATATTTTTTTTCTGCAGGATTTCCGATTTCATCAAATTTAAAACTGGCCATTTCATTCGACACTGTAGGATCGAAAATAACATTCATCATGGGATGACCGTATTTTAATTTCCCGAAATCTGTGGGCTGCACAAAGCTCCATCCGGCAAAATTTCTTTCGTCCCCTAAAATACGATCTAATTCAAGTGGGTGACCAATGGATTCATGAATTTGTAACAGCATTTGGTCAGGTGCCAATATCAAATCACAAGTTTCTGTCGGACAATTTTCTGCCGTCAATAATTCGATGGCTTCGCGCGAAATTGTTTCGCAATCACGTAAGGCCACATCTAAATTAAAATGTTCGGCGCCAATTTGCAGACAGTTCCCGCGGCCGCCATGCAAAGATCTGGTTTGTGTTTCGCTTCCACTTTGTGCAGTCGCGGATAACGAATTCACGATGATATTAAAATTTTGATGAAAATCAGCGCCGTTCGACGATAAATATCTTTGATCACATTCGATGACCATGGCATCCGAAGCAGCTGTGATAATTTGATCTGATGATTTTAATCTAAGTGATGTCTTTTTTAAAAAATCATAAATTTCTGCCGTAGAAATTTGATCCAAAGGTTTCTGTCTGGCAGAAATAAATTCGCCGCGTGAAGGCGGGCGAATACTATCTGAAAATTTATAAACAGAATTTTTTTGACTGGCTTCGGTCATTTGCACAGCTTTTGTAAATGCAGATTTAATTCCGTCAGACGTCATTTCACAAGTGGCACCGTAACCGATGTGACCGTCGCGCATAATTTCAATCAACAGACCCTGATCATCGAATGAACTGATGTCATCGGGTTTTCCATTTCTGACAGACAAATCACGCGTGTGTTCATGAACTGTTTTGAACGCCACAAAATCTGCGCTAGATTTATATTTTTTAAATTCAGTTTCAAAAAACGAAGATTGATTTTTTTCTGTTTGCATAGGTGAATGTTATAGGCCATCTTTTTAAAATGAGCAAAACAAGAGATGAATATTTAGCAAATCATTGGCAAAAATACCCCGAAGCACCGCGTGGCGCTTTAAAATTCGGGCGTGTGCAGCAACACAGGCTGGGCGTTCAGAATTTAGCAGACAGTAAAGTTAAAGATTACCCAGATTTCAAAGGTTCTGACATATTAACCGATGGTGATTTGGTTGCGATTATGCCGCAGGGCCAATTTGTTTTATTAGCTCCTAATTTGACAAAAAACACAGGTTTTTATAAAGCTGAAAACGATCCATGGACCAAAAATAAAAATTGGTTCGAATACATCACACACATAAGAAATTTTTTCAAAGAAAAAAGATTTCTAGATGTAAAGACAAACACACTTGTTAAATGCCCCGGAACAGAACCTTCGCTGGATGTTTTTGAAACCGAATTTATTCTGGGCTCAAAAACAGAAAAATTTTATTTACCCACATCACCTGAATTAAATTTAAAAAAATTATTGTCTGCGGGTGCGGATCGCATTTTTGAAATTGCACCGGTGTTTCGTAACGGCGAAAAAACAGAACGACATAATCCAGAATTTTTAATGTTGGAATGGTACCGCGCGTATGCCAGTCTGTCACAAATCAAACATGACATCATCGAATTGATTGAATATTTATGTGATCAATTAAAAATCGAAAGACCCAAGGAAGTTTTGACTTTTACAGTGCCGGAGTTGTTTAAAAAACACTGTGACTTCGATTTAAAGCC
>JAYTMM010000163.1:0-7685 GCA_043728555.1 Pseudobdellovibrionaceae bacterium | reverse complement strand
TTAAAATCAGCGTTAACAGCACAATTGATAATTTCATCATGTTTTGATCAGAACCTTAATTTTTTTAGATTTCAAATAAATTATGAAAATCTTTTGACGTAATCCGTAACAAGACTTTGTGAATCATCATTAATTTGAGTGAACTTCAAACCCACATAACCGTCGTTTCCGCAATACGTAGCTTCGGCTTCGATAGTCACGGGTGAATAAAAATGGGGACTTGTGATTTGACCAGATATAATGTCCCCAATATTTAAATCAAAAACATCTGTGATACCTAAACCACCAATACTAATTGTTACTAAGCGCGCCGAAAATTTTTCGTGTCTGGATGTCGAACCTGTAAATTGCGCCAAGATTGGAACTCGGGGGTGTTTTCGTCGTGTTAAACCTAATTTTTCGACGATATCTTTAAAGGCGTAAATTTCTTTCCATTCTTTGAGTACGGGATCAAAAATTGCGATTTGAGCAGGGTCATCAACTCGTGCTGCAAAAATCATAAGTTCATCTTTAGTCATTGGTGGTTGGTCGATAAAATTTAACTGAACACGAAATTTTTCTGCTGTTGAAATGGATTCTGGATTCATTTTTGTCAGCGGAGCTAAAGTTGGTTTTTGATGAACCATATTTTCAGTCACTGGAACGTGTGTAATTTCATTTACTGTATCTGCTATGAAATTTGTAGCTGTTAATTCAGTCGTATCAGTATTGATAGGATTTGTAGGTGCTTGCGTGGATTGCGCAGCTGATTGAACAGGCTCAGAAAAATTTTCTAGAATTTCGTGAGTAGGATGCCAACGATCGGCACTGATCCATTCAGTGTGTCCACGCGACCACACAAATGTTTGTCTGGCATTCGGCAATTGAGTGATTAATTTTTTAAGTTCAATCGTTGTGACGGGGCCTTTGATATTTTGATCTGTCTGATAAAACCATTTCGTCATAATGAAACTCCCTGAGTTTGTTCTTCAGAAAAAAAATCGATGATTTCTTTTTTACTATTTAAGGCGTCTTCGTAGCCCATGTCGATCAGTTGTTTGCAAAAATCAGCTTCAAACATGAGGTAACTGATGATTTCACTGGCTTCGTCTAAATTACCGAATGCAGAAATTGTCATGCGCAAAATACGCGGTAATTTGTGTGATCTGTCGCGAGCTAGTTCGCCAATATTCCGACTAGGAGAAATACAAATCGCCGGAATTTTCTTAAGGTTCGCATTCTTTTGTGAGCCATCAACCAGCTGATTGATTCGCTGAATGCGCTGAACATCTTGTTCGACAGAATCTAATAAAACGGCATTCAACAATGTGTTTAAAATACGAATCATAGATACGGCTTCGGGTTGTGATTTTTTTTGCGCAGCTTCAGCTAAAACTTTTTGTTGCGTACGAACGCCAATGACAAAAAGTTTTTGGGCACCAAGTCGCAGGCTGGGGCTGCAGGGCGTATTATTGCGAACGCACCCATCACCGTAATATTCTTGGTCAACAAGAACTGGCGGAAATAAAATTGGAATCGCTGAAGACGCCAAGATATGGCTTGAATTCAAAATAGTTTTTGTGGGTTTTCGTCTGGTGTCGCCCCAATTTAACTTATTTGAATCAAAAGTCTGTGGTGTCTGAACGAAGCTGACAGCGCTGCCTTCGATATAATTATTGGCAGTTATAATGACCGATTCGTATTTGAGTGAATCTAAATTTTTTTGAATTTGTGAAAAGTCACAGTTTTTTTCAATCAGTTTTTTAAGTGGAGCTGTGTCCAACATTGAATTCATCGAAAAAGCTGAAATTTTTTGGCCAACACCCAAAAGACCACTCAAAGAAAATTTGTTCATTGAAAGAATATCAGCTTTAAAAACTTGTTCAGGAGTTAAATTTGACCACAAATAAATTAATTTTTCGACAGTGGTATCAAAATCATCAGGGCTCGCTGCAATTTGTGCGGTGTTAATTGCTCCGGCGCTGGTGCCAGATAATATTTGAAATGGATTTTCGATTTTCAGAGTTTTAAAAATCTCTGAAAGTCCTTTAAGTACACCGACTTGGTAAGCGCCTCTTGCGCCACCGCCGGATAAAATAAGCGCCGTCTTCTGCATAGTCGAGTTTCACATCCTGTAAACGTTGTTTACATTTATTTTCAGTGAAAAACCGTGGCGTGTCAAAGCTAGGTCCAGTCATAAATAAGGCTTGAAAAATTGATCGGTATACGTAATTGTTACTGTTACAAATAAACATATCATAAACAAAAATAAGGAGTTTTATGAAAACAATCAATTTAATGCTGGCCGTTTTGGTTTCGTCAACGTTAGCTTTTGCAGCTGACAAAAAAACAGAAAACAAATCCGCTTCTAAATCAAAAGACATGACCATCAGCAAAGATATTGCTGGCGATATTAAATGGACTGGTTTTGGCGTTGGTAAAAGTCACGCAGGAACAATTCAGTTAAAGTCTGGTAAAATTGAAATGAAGAACGAAAATATTGTTGGTGGAACATTAGTTTTTGATATGAAAACTTTGGCTGCTGATAAGTTTGATTACAGCGATAAATTAACGGGTCACTTAAAATCAGAAGATTTTTTTAATACTGAAAAATTCGACACAGCAACTTTAAAAATTACAAAAGTTTCACCTTTAAAATCGGGCCCTAATGCCTTTGAAATTACTGGCGATTTAACGATCAAAGATAAAACAAGCCCAATCACATTTAATACAGTTGTTACAAAAACGGGTGATGTGTTAAAAGCGTCTGGAACGGCCGAAATCAAAGATCGTACAAAATATGGTATCGTTTATAACTCTAAACAGTTTGCAACACTGTCAAAATTGGGCGACAAATTGATCGAAGATAACATCAAAATCGATATCAATGTGATGACTAAGTAATTCATTCTGAGACACAAATAACAAATTTGTTTCAATCTGATCAGAAAGCTGTCTCTTAAAAAGACAGCTTTCTTTTTTTGTATCATACAAAGACATGGCCCAGATCTTGAACTTTATTTGGTTAAAGAGGTGGCTATGAAAAGTTTAAATATGAACATAAAAAAAATAACAACATTAGGTTTTTTGATCTTTTCAGCAACATTTGTATCTTGTGCTAAAAAAGGTGCCCCCGTCAGAGCCGTCAAGCAAACCGAAGCAAAGCCTATGAATGCGGCCACATCCAGCCAGTCACAAACTGCTGCCGGAGCACAAAATTTATTATATGATGTAACCTCGATAGCGTTTCCAATTTTAAACGACACAGAAATCACGATGAATTCAGAAATTAAAACACCTGACGGTCGATATATTCCAATAACTACAATTCATAAAAACAATGTGGATTCTGTGGGCGTTATTGATGATATGCAAATCAACGGTAACAAAATTGATATTCGTGCACGCTGCGTAGATAATAACAATAATTATAGTGAAAATTGTGAAAAATACTTATTTTTAGCGACTGTTGTTAAAGGTGGTTATGCGGTTCATCAATTGGCCGTGGTATCCTATAGTGTTGATTGTAAATTCAATCTTGAAAATCTAAATCCAAAGGTAGCAGGATTGAAATTGTATTCAAGTCTGGATGATCTTGCCAAAAGAAACACAGCTGTACCGCAAAATGATTGCGCCGGAGAATAAACGAATCTAGCATCAAGTAAACAACGTTTACAGGATGTGAAAATCGACTATGATTCAGTTCTTACAAAGCCAGCTCTATAATATATTACATATCGACATTTTTATTAACGCATTAGCCAGAGACTACGGTCTTTGGCTTTTTGTTATTTTATTTTTAATTATTTTTGCAGAAACTGGGCTGATCATAGCTCCATTTTTACCAGGTGATTCGCTGTTATTTGCTGTGGGGGCTTTAGCTGCAACATCTGAATATTTTCAAATCCAGTATTTGATTCCGTTGTTAATGTTAGCGTCCATACTTGGTGATAGTTTGAATTATTTGATCGGTCGAAATTTTGGCCGCAGGTTATTTCAGACTCAGCATCGGTTTTCATTTTTATTTCATCAAAAATATTTAATACAGACAGAACAATTTTTTTCTAAAAAAGGCCCCTTGGCCGTATCCGTATCCAGATTTCTACCGATTGTTCGGACTTTTGCGCCGTTTGTCGCGGGAATTTCTAAAATGCCGTATCCTCAGTTTTTGAAATTTTCTGTTTTGGGATCTATTGTTTGGATCAATATTTTCGTCATGGCTGGTTATTTCTTTGGAAGTATTCCTTTTATACAGAAAAATTTTACACTTTTAGTGATGGGCATTGTTGTGTTTTCTTTGGCCCCAGTTTTATGGAGCATTGTAAAGAATCTGGTTAAAAAAAGAGTATAATTTGTTCATATCATAAATTTTTTCTCTAAAAATCTAAATTCTAGGGTTGATTTGACTCCAAAAAATGGCACTATCTTCGCATAGCTATGTAAAACTAGCACAAAGTCTTGTTTTTTAAACGAAACACCAAACAAAATATCCAAGGGGGATAGTAATGAAAATGTTAACACTTATGAGTCTTTTAGTAGCAACGACAGTTGCAACGGCTCAAACAGAAGCTACGGCTCCTGCTGCAACGGCTGCTCCGACAACGACAACAGCTCCTGTAAAAAAAGAAATGAAAAAAGCAAAGAAAGCTAAAAAAGCTGCAAAGCCTAAAGCTGAAATGAAAACTCCAATGGCTCCTGCGGCACCTGCTGCGATGACAACTCCAGCAGTAATGCCAGCGGCGACAACTATGACAACTCCTGCGGCGAACACTACTGCAACTCAAGCAGCTGCAGTTGCAGCACCAGCTAAAAAATGGGGCGCAGCAGTTTCTGTTTATGCAGCTCGTGGTGTTGACGTAAACGCTGAAGAAAATTTAGATCCAGCAGATGCAAATGCTCGTACTGAAGTCAGCACAATCACGACTTTGTCTGGCTCTTACAAATTAAGTGAAAAAGATAAGGTTTCTGTAAACCAAAGATTTTTTCGCGATACAATGAGCAATTCAAATGCGGACAGCACGACTAAAATTGCTTTAGGTAACATGCGCGTTGGTTACACTCGTTCAACAGACGCAACAATCATGGGTTCTGATAAAATTGCATTACCATTCCAAGTTTCTTTACCAACGGTATTAGAAGCGCGTCGTGATTATGCAAAAGTTATGGATCTTCGTTTTATTCCAGACATCAGCTGGACATTATCTCCAGTTATTTCTGTTGGATATTCTGGTTTTTTCGCAATGTATTTAAATGGAAATAGTAAAATTGCTGCTGATGAATCTGCTCGTTACAATGGTGGCGAAATCATGGATAACATGAAATTCTATACTGTGAATTCTGCGTATATATCAGAAACTGCAAACGATTCACTTTCGTTTTTCCAATCAGCGGGCGTTTCTCACGGTGCTAAAAACCACCGCGTTTTATTTTCAGCGACACAGTACTCATATTCTTTGGAATTATCTGCAGGTTTAACGGTGACTCCAGCTGCAATTAAAGGTTTAAGCATCACAGCTGACGTAACTCAGACAGCTCCATTGCAAGAAGGTTCAAGCGATATTTTAGGAAAACCAATTCCATATACTTCTGGAATTCAATTGTTAAATGGCGCTCAGTCGTCTTATGAATTAACTGCTGCTTACAGCTTTTAATTTTATAAATTAAAAATTAATTTTGATTATGAAGCCGGTTGAAAAACCGGCTTTTTTATTTTTAAAATGACCTGTTTAATTTCATTATCATTTTAAAATAACAAACCTATTCTTCCGGAGCGCTCGGATCATCAACTTCATTTGTCAAAGCTTCACCCGCGGGTAAAAACGGAAGTGGGTCGATCGGGCCGTCCAGTTTTCTGATTTCAAAATGCAGATGCGGGCCTGATGATCTGCCGGTGTTACCAAGGGCTCCGATGACGTCACCTTGGCGAACTTTTTGACCTTCAAAAACGACAATTTTATCCAAATGCCCATACAGCGTGGCAAAGCCAGAACCTGCTTCTGAATTTGTCGATTCGATCATGATCATTTTTCCGTAACCTTTAAAAGCTTTACCGGTGTAGATCACAAGGCCGTCGTGTGACGCCATGACAGCACTGCCGCGAGGAGCAGCCAGATCAATGCCTTTGTGTGGGCGTTTACGTTTTTTTGTTCCATGTGGTAAAAATCCGCGCGACATGCGAGCTTCCCAAACGGGCCAGTCAAATGTAGGACGTTTCTTAGATTTTTTTTGCGAAACAGTTTGCAGATTACTTAGTCCAGAGCCTTCAGTCTTGGGTTCTTCTTTTTTGATCGTGTTGGTTTCTTTATTAATTGAAACCATGGGCTTTTCAATTTCAATCGTATTTGTTTTTTCAGGTGTTGACGAACACGCTGATAAAATAAAAGACAGCCCTAGAAAATAAACCGCTAAAGTTATTTGTAGATTGGAAAATTTTGACATAATTCTTTCACTTGCGTTTGAATTTTTGCATGCAGATCTTTGTTTTCTGGATTTTTTAAAACTTGTGAAATCCAACCACCAACGATTTTCATCTCGCTGGCTTTCATTCCACGCGTTGTCAGAGCTGGTGTTCCGATGCGAATTCCGCTGGTGACAAAAGGTGATCGGGTTTCATTCGGAACAGTATTTTTATTTACAGTGATGCCCGAAAAATCCAAAATATTTTCTGCGATTTTACCTGTTAATTCTTTCGATACTTGACTTTGACCAAGATCCACCAACATCAAATGATTATCAGTACCACCAGTGACTAAATTAAAACCTTCAGATTTTAAAACTTCGGCCAGCGTTTTTGCGTTCGTTAAAACGTGTTCAATATAATTTTTAAAATCGGGGTGCAGAGCTTCGCGAAAGGCAACAGCCTTAGCGCCAATCACATGTTCAAGCGGTCCGCCCTGAATACCCGGGAAAATTCTGGAATTCACAAGCTTTGCTTTTTCTTCTGAGTTTGTTAAAATAATGCCGCCGCGTGGGCCGCGTAAAGTTTTATGTGTAGTCGATGTGATGTAATCCGCATAGCCAACAGGGGATTCGTGATGGCCTGAAGCCACAAGTCCCGCAAAGTGCGCCATATCAACCAGTAATTCTGCGCCGACCTCGTTTGCAATATCTTTGAATTTTGCGAAATCTAATTTTCGTGAATACGCGCTGTAGCCTGCAATAATTAATTTAGGTTTTGTTTCAAGCGCCGTTTTTCGGATGGTATCGTAATTAATTAATCCTGATTCCGGATCTAATTTGTAACTTGCGACTTTAAATAAAATTCCAGAAAAATTAACAGGGCTTCCATGAGTCAAATGCCCGCCGTGGGATAAATCCATTCCTAAAACAGTATCGCCAGGTTTCATTGCGGCTAAATACACGGCCATGTTGGCCTGTGAACCAGCGTGTGGTTGAACATTAGCAAAGCCAACATTAAATAATTTTTTAGCGCGTTCGATCGCTAAGGTTTCAATTCCGTCAACGTAATGGCAACCACCGTAATAGCGTTTGTTCGGATAACCTTCGGCATATTTATTTGTCAGTATCGACCCTTGGGCTTGCATCACAGCAAGCGAAGCATAGTTTTCTGATGCGATCATTTCAAGGCCGTCACCTTGTCTGGTATTTTCAGATTGAATCAAATTAAAAATTTCAGAATCGTTTTCGAGAGATTGATTGAGATTATTCATAGTCGATTTTCACATCCTGTGGACGTGTTGTCCACG
>JAYTMM010000162.1:0-2444 GCA_043728555.1 Pseudobdellovibrionaceae bacterium | reverse complement strand
GATAAAAAAAAGCGCAGGTCGGCGCCGAAAATCTACTGTTTGTTTACGATTTCGATAACCCGTTGATGGTCATGAATCAGAACTTCGACTGATTGTTCGGAGTTAAAAATTTCTGTCTTTTGCGAAGACCACATAGCGGTGATGATTTAAATCTTCAATTACATCCAAGACAACAGAATCCTTGGCAAAACCACCGCCAAATCTGATCTTCTTAATTACTTCTGTGACTTTATATTCTAGGGGTGGGCGGAGTAATGCGTAACTGAAAATTTTTAAAATGAAGTGTTTTATTTACAAATTAACCAAATACCAAAAGTGACCACAATGACTGCGCCGAAAAGATGAGCAAGTGAGGTCTTTGTATCGCCATGCTTGCGCACCACTAAAAAATCAGAGGTTGCAACAACACCAATGCAAATATTGATAAAACCGAGTGTAAACCACTCTTGTCTGTAAAATAAAACTAGAACGGTAAGGCCAATAAAAATATCACGAACACCTGTACTTATAACATATGGCAACGCGGATGCACTTACAGCGATTCCAAATTTTTTTGACATTGGTTCTGGTCGAATTACAGCTAAGATTCCAATGACTAGAGTTCCTATTCCAATGCGCGGCGCAAAATAATAAACTAACTCTGCTGTATTCATTAGAAATTTCCTCAATTTTTGTAATAAGCTACTTATTGCAATTGGCGCGCAGATATTATTTCCGCCATTGAAATTGGGGCCGAGAATCCAACGGAAGTAAAAAAAACAGATTGAAGTACTCTTGCGAAACGGCCCATCGGGTTTTCAATGGCTATAGGCTTATCCTTGAAATTGAGTCTCATTTCTATTCAAGTTAAAGTTAACTTTCTTGTCATTTGACTCATAATTTAATCAAGCGAGTCGTAATCCACGCTGACCATAGCCTGACACGTTTTATCATCAACAGCAAAAAGTTTATATCCGGTCTCGTAATTAGAAAAAAGTCCGCCTAAAACACTCTGTTCATCAATCATGTACTGATATAAATAGAATGTTACGCTGTAGTTTGAATATAAACCCTGCGCCCTAATCTTATTCTCTTTTGTGCTTGGCGGTGTAGCATAGTCACCAATTCTTCCAGAATTAAGCGCAGAGAGGGCTTCATCATGCGTAATCATTTCAAGATTATCGCGATTAAGTTTGTACTTGGGGCGTTGAATTATACTTAAGGCCTGTTTATTCACTTCTTCATGACACGCATCTGGCGCGTAGCCGGCCATCGACACAGATTGAATAATTAAAACACTAATTGCTAAACATATTTTTCTCATAAAACTTCCTCTTTGTTGTGTGTAGCGATTGATGTGCCAATTCCCAAAACTGCTTAATTTCGATTTAAGGGCAAAGAGGGTGTATCAGAAATATACAAAGTGCCGTTAAAAACAGAAATTACGGTGACAGCTACCGCATTAAATCACATTAAATCGGTTACAACTGATTCTCTGGGGCATTTATGAGTTGGCAAAGCTGGTCGATATGGACGTGTCAAACCTCAACAAGCTGATTGTTTTCTTTGAGGCGGTTGGCGCCATATCAATTAAGACATCCACAGTTTCTGGCAGAACGGTTAAGACCCCAGTCGTCGAGTATGGGCATATTGAGTTCGATTTGAAAGCGGCTTAAATAAATTTTGGCGAGGAAACAGCATGCGACACTATAAAGTGAATAGGGAGGCTCTAGGCAGAATGTAGCTAACAAGGGAGCTACAAATGTCTAGATCATATCGTAAACCATATTCATGGAATATCTGCGATTTTAAATTTCGTGAATTCGATGATAGTAAGCATATCTGGAAAGTCCGAAGTAGGTGAAATTATCTATGCATCGTCACGGCCGTCGTCAACATTTGAGTTTTTTCGATTAAAAAATCTATGGTGAATCTGTCCAGTCGAAAATTCATAATTTCGTTGATCTGTGCTGGGCTTGCATGAATTAAGCCTGCAACTTCTATTTGTTTTAACTTATGATTTTCAGCGATAGAAATAAATTCACTGCAAAGGTCGATTTTAATTTGTTCCACAGAATTTTCGGGTTCAAATAAATTGTGAACTGGTTTTTGTTCAACAGACCCACGTGCTGAAAAGTAAACATTTCGCGTAAGAATTGCTGAACGGGGAATAGTTTTTTTACGATCGACTTCTACAATTTCGTTGATATTGATCCCAAATAAACTTTGCATTGATTCATCATAAGAAAGTCTGCCGTGATCCGCCAATATGTGCATGGTTTTTTTAATCAGACTGATATTTGCTCCGCGAGAAAGTTTTATACAATTACGAATGGACCATAAAAAATGAACCCTATTCGCCTTGTCTAAAATCCCCCCAAGCATTGCGATAGCTAGTTTGTCATTCATATTTAAAATCTGTTCACTGAGCTTAGAATCATCGAACAGATCAAAATTATTTTTTA
>JAYTMM010000161.1:0-5959 GCA_043728555.1 Pseudobdellovibrionaceae bacterium | reverse complement strand
GAAAAAATCGACATTTATTTTTTGCAGTCGGATTTTTTTGAACACTTTATTTTAAACAAAGAGCCCGTTGCGCTGAAAAAATTTATGTTATGACACGTGTTTATTTTTTAATTTACGCAACAGCATGTCTGGTTGTTACGGTTTTTAAATTGATACAAAATCAGAAAATGCAGTCTTATTTTTCTACAATTCACACTTTGGCAAATTCTATCTTTTTGTATTCGCCGCACTTAATAGTTTTTTTATTGATTTTTTTTGTACTCAAAAAGAGTCGTAAAATATTATTTTTTATTTTTGTTTTATTGGTGTTTTATACATTTTACCCATACATCGTTTTTGGCAAAATCAACCACTCGATGCATACTTTTTTGTACGGCTCATTGGGGCTATTGTTTATTGATCCAAAATACGTATTAAATGACCGCCATAATTTTTTTAAAATTCGGATTTTACAAAGCGCTCTGCTTAGCACATACTTTTCTGCGGGTATTTCGAAAGTGATTGGGGTCCTTGGGGGCGGTGGCAGTTTTGATGATTTTTTTAGATCCCCACTGCAACACATTGCTTACTCTTATGCAGAGGGTAATGGCCCTCTGCATTTTTTATATTCTAATCTAACTTCGTCGTGGCTTCAAAATATGTTGTGTGTGGGTTTTATATTTATTGTTGCCTTCGAGCTGTTTGCGATTGTTGTTCTGTTTAAATCCGCGCTTATAAAGTATTACGGTGTTGCCGTAATACTTTTTCATCTCTGCTGCGGAATGGCCTTAGGGATTTGGTTTTTTGAGGCCATTATCGCAAGTCTTTTTTTTCTAGTGATTACAGAACATTTTTTAAGCCCGACTATTACCGAACAGCTGCCTTCGAAATTTTCCAACCGGTTTTTTCAACCGAAGCGTCCGATTTAAAAATAATTTTTGCAGACGAGCCTGTGATTGGCATTGAAAACGAATCGTCGTTCTGACCGCTCAATGTTTGAATAATGTTGCCTTTTGAATCTAAGATTTGAACTGTGTCATAATTGCCTTCGGTATCAAATTTTTCAAAATACAGGGCAAATTCTTTTGTGCCAGCGGCCATCTGAATATCATAAGTTTCATTTGTGCTTTTTAAATACGGCGATGCTGACGCATAATTTGCAGGTACTGTTTGCCAATTTGATGGGTCGTTTAAATCTGGCGCAGGAGTTGTATTTGTTAATGCCGCATACGCATCAACCAAGGCGCCTGTGCGAGTTTTTCCGCGCAAGCCTGAAATTGGACGGGCTGTTGTTAATAATCTTTGTTTGATTTCTTTCGCAGTTAAATTTGGTTCGTTCGACCATAATAGCGCAGCAACGCCAGACACATGAGGGGTTGCCATTGATGTGCCAGACCATGAATCGTATTTTCCACCCGTTGATGAATAAATATTTACGCCTGGTGCGCCGATGTGCACCGAATTTTTTCCGTAATTTGAAAAGCCTGCAATTTTACCTGTGTTATCAATCGCTGCGACAGAAACAATATTATCAATCGCGTATGAGGCGGGGTACGAGGGGGTTGCATCGTTGTTGCTTGAATCATTTCCCGCCGCCGCAATAAAAATTGCACCGGCAGTTTCCGATCGTTTAATTGCATCCATCAGGGTTTGTGAAAAACCGCCGCCACCCCAAGAATTACTCATGACCTTGGCTCCCATTTTTGTCGCGTAATCAATGGCTTTGATCGCGTTATCCAGCGAGCCCGATCCGTTTTTATCTAAAAATTTAACGGCCATAATGCTGACGTCCCAATTTGCGCCAACGATACCTTTACCGTCGTTACCTTTTGCGCCAATGGTGCCCGAACAATGCGAACCGTGACCTTGATCATCCAGCGCATCGCCTGTTCCTGTGATTGCATTGAAACCATAAATATCATCAACAACACCGTTGCCATCATCATCAACGCCAGCTTTACCATTTAATTCGGCCACGTTCGTCCACATGTTGCCTTTTAAATCCGGATGATTATTGTCAACACCCGTATCAATCACGGCGACGATCATTTTTTTTGATCCCGTTTGAATATCCCATGCTTTTTCAATGTTGATGTCTGTGCCTTTGACTCCGACACTGCCGCCCGAATCTTTTTGTCCAATATTTTTTAATCCCCACAATTGGTCGATCATCGGATCGTTCGACACACGATTCGCATGATAAATAAAATTAGGTTCGATGATGTCGACTAAATCATTTTCGCCCAAAGTTTTTAAAACAGATTCTTGCGTTTCAAAAATGGGGCGTTTAATCACAACAACATTTTGTGATGGAATTGTTGACTTAATATATGAATTTAAATTTTCAGAAAGCGCATGAATTGATTTCGTCGACATGATGTTTTGTTTTAAACGAACAACATATTCACCGGGGACCGATTCAATTTTTGGAACAGCTAGAACTGTTAAAGAAGAGAATAACAGGGTTGAGAAAATTATTTTTTTATTGGGCTGCATACGTGATTATCCTTCCATAGATAATATATTTTTGAAGACTCAAAAATATTAGCATGCTGCAATTGGGTGCACATTTGTTTTAAAGGTTTCAATTTGAAACTGGGCTTTATGTGTATCTAGTCTATCAGACTAACATCTAGCTATGATCCTGTTTTTTTATTTGGAAACAGCGGTTCTGCGCCCTCAAAGTCAAAAGCCATTTGCTGATTTTGATTCGCTAAAGATTTTAGTGAAATAATTTTTTGTGGATTATTTTGAATAATTTTTTTCTCTGACGGAGTCATCACATCAACGCCGTGTGCGGCTTTGATTAAATGTTTAATGAAAGCTTCTTGTGCTGATGTTGAAGAGTTTGGATTAAATCCCATGTCTTTCATCAGATCGCCCATTTTTTTCATAAACACTCCTGTGGTTGTACCAATATGACGTCATACATTTTTGTATCGTTGCTGTATCGTCACTTTGGTCTGGAATCTTTAGATGAACGTCTGGGTTGAAGTCTGGATGAAAATCACGATGTGTCTGAATCTGAGACGTATGATGCGAAAAATCATGGTTAATAATGACTGTGCGCGTGTTTTTGATTTTAGGGATAAGTTTTGGTTATAGGGCTTTAGTAAGTTTGCAGATTAAAATTGATCAACGCGATTTAAAATAAATGGGCCGATTGTCTTTGTTGTTCCATTCGGAAGGTGTTCGTACATGTATCCTGCTAATCGCCGAGAATTCTCGATAGCATAAATTTGCAACTGAAGGTTGCCCATCGAATACATCGTTCCCGAAAATCCCACAGGGCTGTAGCCAAAAGTTTGGGAAGTGAAAGAGCCACTTCCTTGCTTTTGACCGTTTTTAAAAAATTCTAACTGGCCTTTTATTCCATCTTCGTTTTTTTCATTCTTTATTTGCTTCAGGTTAATGCTCAACAAACCATATTCAGCATTATTAATATCCAGAACACGACCTTTATAGGACCCGAAATATTTTTCAGACCGAGCAAAACTGTTTTCGGGCGCGCCTTTCAAATAAATATCAGTATCTTTAAGTTCAATTTTTTTAAGATTCTTTCGGATTTCAAAATCATTTCTGCTGTTAATCAAAAGCCATTCGTTCGATTTATACTTTGCTGTTTGAGCATTTTTTTTTGCTGCAATTTTTTCATCGACGCGACTACTGCGATCTACTGATGGCCCTGGTGATTTGGCCTCAATGACTGTCCTTGTTGGCGGCGCAGCACATTGCGCTTTGCCGATTGATAAATCTTTTTCTTTGTCTTCGGATAAATGCAGGCTTAAATCGGCCAGAAATACGGTCATGATTTTTGATAAAACTTCGTCAGCTTTTTTTAAATCAGAGCTGTCTAACAGATCTTGAAATTTTGTTTTTAGCGCCGCCAATTCAGAAGCTGATTTTTCAGTCTCGGATGAGTCGCTGCGCAGTTTAATATATTCTTTAGATTCCGTAATTGTTTTTTCGCCGTAATTGCGCCCAAAAACAAACGCCGCCACGAGGCCGCACAACACAAAAAATATTTTCAAAAAGTCTTTCATGTTATGTGGACGCAATCAACGGCGTTAATATGAACATTAAGCCATATCTCCGCCGTGAACGGCTTCTTTTTTTGTCCATGAAGCGCGTAAATATTCGCGATTCATTTTTGCAATATTAATTAATGAAATTTCTTTCGGGCAAGAAGCCGAACACGTTCCCGTGCTTGTGCAAGCACCGAATTGTTCGGCGTCCATTTGCGCAACCATATCCAGTGCGCGCTGATCTTTTTCAACAGCACCTTGTGGTAATAATGCTAAATGAGTAATTTTAGCTGAGGTAAAAAGCGCAGCTGATGCATTTTTACATGACGCCACACAGGCTCCGCAACCGATACACGCCGCTGACATAAACGCTTCGTCGGCATCGTATTTTGGAATCGGAACCGCATTCGCATCCGGCGCACCGCCTGTGTTTGCAGAAATATATCCACCGGCTTTAATAATTCGGTCAAACGCAGAACGATCAACCATTAAATCTTTGATAATCGGAAAAGCTTCGGCGCGCCAAGGTTCAAGCGTTACTGTTTGGCCATCAGAAAAATTTCGCATATGGAGCTGACAAACTGTCGTACCTTTTTGTGGGCCGTGCGCGTTGCCATCAATCATAAATCCACAGCTGCCGCAAATACCTTCGCGACAATCGTGATCAAATGCAATTGTTTCTTCGCCCTTAACAACAAGCGATTCATTAATCACATCAACCATTTCCAAAAACGATGCGTCGGGTGAAACATTCGGAGCATTATAGGTTTTAAATTCACCTTTGGATTTGTTATTTTTTTGACGCCAGATTTTTAATGTTAAATTTAAAGTTTTTTTATTTTCCATCATTGCCTCTATTTGTAAGATCTTGTCGCAAGCTTAACGTTATCAAATTTTAAATCTTCTGTGTGAAGGGTTTGCGCCGTTTTTGCGTTACCGTTCCATTCCCAAGCAGAGACGTTGCAAAAATTTTCATCATCGCGCTTGGCTTCGCCGTTGTCTTGATGTTCTTCGCGGAAATGTCCGCCGCACGATTCTTCGCGTGTTAAAGCATCACGGCACATTAATTCACCCAGCTCGATAAAGTCGGCAACACGGCCGGCTTTTTCAAGCTCTGTGTTAACGCTATTTGCATCGCCGGGAATTATAATATTATTTTGAAATTCTTCGCGCAATTTTTGAATTTTTGAAATCGCTTCTGTTAATCCAGCCTTATCCCGAGACATTCCACATTTATCCCACATGATGCGGCCCAATTCTTTATGCATGCTTTCAACGGTGCGCGAACCTTTTGTATTCATCATTTTATCAATATCAGTTTTTACATCATTTGTTGCAGATTTAAATGCATCGTGTGTTGTTTCAATTTTTTCTAATTTTGTTCCAGCAAAATAATTTCCGATCGTGTACGGTAAAACAAAATATCCATCGGCCAAACCTTGCATTAATGCCGATGCGCCTAAGCGATTTGCGCCGTGATCAGAAAAATTCGCTTCACCCGCAACGAATAATCCGGGAATTGTTGATTCTAAATTATAATCAACCCACAAACCACCCATTGTATAATGCGGGGCCGGAAAAATTCGCATCGGCTGTTTGTATGGATTTTCTCCGGTGATTTTATCATACATTTGAAATAAATTTCCGTAACGTTCTGCGATTTTGTCTTCGCCTAAACGCTGAATGCTGTCGCGGAAATCTAAAAATACTGCCGTTTCTCCGCCATTTGCGCCGAAACCTTCGTCGACACGGAATTTAGCTTGTCTGGAAGCAACGTCACGCGGAGCCAAATTACCAAAGCTTGGATAAATACGCTCTAAGAAATAATCGCGATCTGATTCTGGAATTTCTGCTGCGCTTCGTTTGTCGCCTTTTTTTCCGGGCACCCAAATGCGACCGTCGTTACGAAGTGATTCTGACATCAATGTTAATTTTGATTGGTTATCACCGTGAAC
>JAYTMM010000160.1:0-2985 GCA_043728555.1 Pseudobdellovibrionaceae bacterium | reverse complement strand
CTTGAATACACGCTTGTCGGATCGTATTTTAATCTTGAAAAATTTATTCAACAGATTTCAAACTTAGATAAATTAATCAAACTTGAAAGCTTTCAAATTAATGCCGAAGGCAAACCAACAAGTTCAGGTCTCAGTCGCGAAATTACATTAACGACGACGATTATCGGATTTAAACAATCATCATTGGCTTTGAACGAAAACAAACCGGAAGTTAAAAAATAATGACAAGATTAAGCTATTCATTATTTTTTTTAATAACGGTTCTGATGCTTGCTACACAAAGTATTGCGCAGACACCATTGCCCCAGCCAACGCAAACACAATCGCCCCAGCCTTCGCAAGCTGCTGCAATAGCGAATGATCAAAGACTGGGTGAGCGTGATCCATTTTTACCACCTAAATATATTCGTGATATGGAACTCACAAAACTCGAAGATATCATAGATAAAAAAATGGAAGCGATTCGTCGCTGGCCACTGTCCGAGTATAAATTAAAAGGTATTATATGGGATGTTAAAAATCCAAAAGCAATGATCGTTGACAAGGTAAACACACTTCACCTTGTTAAGAAAAATTATCGAATCGGTAATCGTGAAGGTGTTATTTCTGAAATTGGTGACAGCGAAATTGTTGTTGTACAAAAAGGTATTCCAACAGTGATTCAAATTGATAAAGCACCTGTTATTGAATCAGTATTTTCTGCGCCAGCATCAAACGATCTAACCAAAAACATAAATGATTTAAAAAATCAAACACAACAACTTTTGCAAATAAATTCAAATCTCCAGCAAGCTCCCGAGATTAAAAAATGAAAACAAATCCTAACGGAGGCCGTATGTTCCTAAAAATTCTGCAAATTATAATCTGCACGATCTTGATTTCAACACTATCTTGTACGACTAAGAAAAAAGTTATCACTGATGACTTTGCCACAGATGCCACTGCGACATCATCAGAGTCTGGCTTTTCTGACGAGGACCTAACTCTGGACGACAAACCTGCAATATCTGTCAAAGATGCAACGCCAGATAATTCAGATGAGTTAAATCTAGAAAATGAACTACAGGCCGTCACAAATGATAATTCAACTGACAAAAAACCAGTTGTCGCAGAAAATCCTCCCGCAATTGTTGAAACGCCAGCACCTTCGCTTGTTGTCGAAAAACCAGTTGTCGCAGAAGTTCCTCCGCCTGTAATGACTGAGGCGGTTGCGCCGCCGCCGCCGCCACCGCCTATTGTGCAGAAAAAAATGGCTTCAATTAATGACGTCGCATTTAAATCCAACGACAGCGGCGGAGCTTTAATGATTCACGCCAATCAACCGCTTGAATATACAACGCGCCTAAATTCACAAACGAATCAAATTGTGATCGAGGTGCAAAATGTCGTTGTTCCTGCTAAATTTAAACGACCGTTGAATACCAAAGACATGTCGTCGTCGATCGGTCATGTCGATGTTTATCAACAAGCCAAATCAAATATTGCACGTTTTGTTATTCAGTTGCGTCCAAATGCAGAACAGCCTTTGATTCAGCCCGAAGGTGACTCGCTGATGATCGTCGGTTCGCGAATTACATCAACACAAAATGCTTCTGATCAAAAGCTCATGACAAAAAATACTGAATCTCAATATAAAATAAATAATGACCCCGGCACAAGTGTCGAAGTGAATTCGGACTTAACCAACGAAAGTATTATGAACACGACGGATATGGAAGAATATCTGGCGAATAATACTAAATTTTACGGAAAAAAAATATCGATTGAAACGACAGACATAAATATCAAAGATGTTCTAAAATTTATTTCTGAAGAAAGCGGCGTCAACATGGTGTTTGACGATTCGATCAATGGAAATATTTCCTTAAAACTTCGAAAAGTACCATGGGACCAGGCTTTTGTTTTGATATTAAAATCAAAAGGCCTCAGCTATCGTAGACAAGGCACAGTTTTACGAATCGCTACTAACGATACTTTAGTTAAAGAAGAAAAAATTGCACTCGAATTAAAAGATTCAAAAACTGCAGTAGAGCCTATGGTAGTTAAAAATTTTTCGATCAATTATGCTGACATCGCAGAACTGGAAATTAAATTAAAAGATTTTATTTCCAGCAATGAAAAAGACGGCAAAGCAAAGGGTCGAATCACATCAGACAAGCGAACAAATACGATGATAGTAACGGAAACAACATCGAAATTAAAACAGGTCGAAGCTTTGATAAGAGCTCTCGATACGCAACCGCAGCAAGTGATGATCGAAGCACGTATTATCGAAGCCAGCGAGGCTTTCAATAAATCGTTGGGTACAAATTGGGGACTTAATCGAGGCGTCGCATTCGGAACGGCTCGAACGCCAACAAATATTGGAAATCCGTGGGCGGATCCTGATCCAATTAAAATTAGCCCTGCGTTTGGCTATACAAGTCCTCAATCCAAAGACGGTGCAATGGCAGGAAGCCTTTGGCTTGGTAAACTAGGTGTTCTTGGCGATCTTGATGTTCAGCTTCGGCTTGATGAAACCGAGGATCGCATTAAAATTTTATCGTCTCCACGAATCACTGTACTAACAAATACACTAGCTTCAATTAATCAATCTTTCAAACTGGCCAGTAGCGTAGCTTCAACAACAGCGAACGGAGTAACAACGAGCGAAACCAAATTTGTCGACGTAGGTGTTAAATTAAACGTAACACCACAAATTTCAAATCTGGGCACTGTCCGAATGCTGATTGACGTTACTCGGACGGGGCAACAGCCGGGCGGTACAACAAATTCACGTGATATGAAAACAGAAGTTATCGTGAAATCGGGTGACACCAGTGTCATTGGTGGAGTTTTCCAGTCAGATGTCGTTCAATCTAAAAATGGTGTGCCGGGATTAAAAGACATTCCAATTTTAGGAACTTTTTTTCGCGGTTCCAGCGAAGCTCACACAAAAACCGAACTTATGGTTTTTGTGACTCCGAAAATTTTAGCACCAGTCGT
>JAYTMM010000159.1:0-7776 GCA_043728555.1 Pseudobdellovibrionaceae bacterium | reverse complement strand
TTCGGGTTATGAGCCCGACGAGCTACCGGGCTGCTCCACCCCGCGACAGTAGTTGTTCGAACAAGCTAATGAAAACCACAGCGCTTGTCACGAAGTAATTTATTTTTAACGAATATATCCAATTAAAATCAGAATACGGCTTATGATCTGGGCAATATGATTATATCTGATTCAAAATCGTCATCACTTCGTCTGATAATTGCGAAACCACATCCAATGCTTTCATGTTTTTATGAATCTGATCAACACTGGTCGCACCCGTAATGACAGAACTGACATTTTTATTTTTTAAACACCACGCAATCGCCAGTGCTGCAGGCTCAACAGATAAATCATTTGCAATTTTAACAAATTTTTCAACGCGCGAAATTGATTTCTGATTTAAGGCGTCGTCTTTTAACCATGACATGCTTTTTAAATCTAATCTGGATCCTTCGGGGATTTTCCCGTTTAAATATTTTCCAGTTAAAATGCCCGAAGCCAAGGGGCTCCATGTGGTTAAACCCATTTGATGTTTTTCATACACAGGTAAAAAATCAGTTTCAACTTTGTCCCTGCGAAATAAATTATATTCAGGTTGTTCAACTATAGGTGCGCGCAGATTGTATTTTTCAGCTACAGCGTAGGCTTCTAAAATTTGTGCACCTGACCATTCCGACGTTCCCCAATAAAGCGCATAGCCGCGATCAATCATGTCGTGCATGCTCCAGACGATTTCAGTCATCGGCGTTTCTGGATCGGGCCTATGACAATAAACCAAATCAAAATAATCTGTGTTGAATCTTTTTAATGATCCCTGAATGGCATGCATTAAATATTTTCTGTTCAAAGTATTTCGTTCGTTCGGCCCATCACTGATGCCCCAGAAAAATTTTGTCGAAGTCATATATTTCATGCGTGGCCAATTTAATTTTTTAATCACTTCGCCCATGATTTCTTCGGATTTACCGTTGGCATAGACTTCGGCATTATCAAAAAAATTTACACCATAATCGTAGGCGACCGACATGCATTCTGTGGCTAATTTCAGATCGACTTGTTTTGAAAATGTCACCCATGACCCAAATGATAATCTTGAAATTTTAACGCCTGCTTGGCCTAACCGTTGATACTGCATGTGTTTATCCTCATATTTACTTTTTCTTGTTTGTGATTTAAATAATACTATTGCAACAATAAGTCGCAAGTCATGACATAAGTTATAACTTAAATTATTTAGTTGCTTGTCATTTTAAAATTTATTTTGTATTTAAGTGTTTCTACAAATTAAAAAACAATAACAAAGCCTAACCGCTTTCAATTAACACGAGGAGAACCCCATGAAACTTTTAATCATCGCTTTAGCTACAGTAGCAGTATTTTCTTGCACTAAGCAAACAACAGAAGCTGTTGACGCTGCTAAAACTGCAACAACTGAAGCTGCTCAACAAGCTGCTACAGATGTTAAAGCTGCTGCAACAACTGCTACAACAGAAGTTAAAGACGCTGCAACTCAAGCCGTAACTGAAGTTAAAGATGCTGCAACAGGCAAAGTAGAAGAAGTTAAAGCTGCCGCGACTGCTGCAACTGCAAAAGTTGAAGACGCTAAAACTGCAGCTACAACTAAAATTGATGCTGCAAAAACTGCTGCAACAACTAAAGTTGAAGACGCTAAAAAAGCCGCTGCTGCAACAGCTGAAGATTTAAAGAAAAAAGTAACTAAATAATTATTTTACATAACTAATTTTAGTTCTTAAAAATTAAATTTAAAAAAGAGAGATCAAACGATCTCTCTTTTTTTTTGCGCTTTGCACACGAGACTAAAATTCATCGTCTTTGGTTGGAATATGATTAAACGCAATTTTAACTTTGGCGTGTTGTGTGACATTTAAAAAACTGCCAGAAATTAACGTGTTCGCACCGAATTTTTCATTGATGATATCCATCGCTTTATTCATACGCTCGTTTTTAGGATTATCAAAAAATGAAAACTGATGATCATTTGCAGACGACAACCCACCCATGATCACACCCACTTTGACGGGCTTTTTATTCGTCATAAACGGATACATTTTTTTCAGCTCATTCAGCAAAAAAGTCGTGTCATTCGATGGTTGGAACTGAATCGATTTTTCAAAACAAGTGTGATCCAAATACCTGACGTAAACGCCCAAGGCTGACATTGATTTTAAATTTTTTCGCACACGTCCGGCACCCTTAAATAATAATTTAGCTAAAATTTGATACGCACCCTGAGTATTCCGTAAATCCGGCGACAAAACATGTTCATGCGAATACGATCTAGTTTCATTTTTTTTTAGTTCAATATCTTGGCCCTGCAGTTCAAGCCCGACACGCAGCCCCCAGATACTGCCCCAAGCCCTGCGCAATTCGTGTTCTGAAATATTCATCAGATCTTGAACTTTGTAAAAACCTTTTGAATTTAATTTATATTTATTGTTTCGACCCACACCAGGAATCACATCAATATCCAACGGGCCCAATATTTCTGAAATTTTTTCTTTCGGTATACTGACCAACCCATTGGGCTTCATCATATCAGAAGCAATTTTTGCAATCAAAACATTCGGACCTAATCCCACAGACGTCGTCATGCAGACGCCAACTTTGTCGATGATATTTTTTTTTATTTTTTGAGCAATCACGATCGCATTTTCAATTTCGCATTCTCGACCTATCAATCTGCAGGCCATTTCATCAATGGACAAAACTTTTTCAACAGGACAAATTTCATCGATCGCATCAATAATTTGATGATGGTATTCAATATATTTTTTATGGCCACCCGCTATAAAATGAATCCCCGGACACATTTTTTTTGCATCTGATACCCGAGTGCCTGTTTTAATTCCGCAGATTTTCGCTTCATAGCTGGCCGCAATGACCGATGTGCTGTCGGTGATCATCGGAACAACCGCAACCGGTTTCCCACGCAACAAAGGGTTGTCTTGTTGTTCACAGCTGGCAAAAAACGAATTTAAATCGACAAGAAGCCACTGGATTTTTTCATTCATGAATTTATATACTTACATATAATTTACATATAATCAAATTTAAAATTTTGGGTCTTGTTTTATCAACCTAATCTGCGAATGCTTATAAATTAACTTTGACTTCATTTTACAGTTTTATTAAGTTTGTTACTCACAAATTATATTGCGGGAGTAGCTCAGTTGATAGAGCGATGCCTTGCCAAGGCATAGGTCGCGGGTTTGAGTCCCGTCTCCCGCTCCAAACTTAAATGTTTGGAGCGACCTAGAAATGGTAATCCCCGATAAATTTAATTACTCAAAAACAAAAAAATAAAAGTGATATCCAAATTTATTTTGTGAAAAATCTAGACAAATATCTGTTTGTATAAATTTATATTTACTCTAAGCTTAATAATATATGGACTCGCTTAAAAAATTAAAAATTCTTGTTGTTGATGATATGTTCGTTATGCGAAAAATCATGAAAAATACTTTGTCTTCGCTTGGCATACTAAATATTTTAGATGCCCAAGACGGTCAAAAAGCCATCGACGCGCTTCAATCAGAAACTAGCAAAGAACTTCCCTTTGACATCATCATCAGCGACTGGAACATGCCGCTATTAACAGGCATTGAACTTCTGAAATACTGCAGGTCGCACACTTTATTTAAAAATATTGGCTTTATCATGGTCACAGCTGAAATTGAATCCCACCAAGAACAACTGGCGAAAAGCGAAGGCGTTGATCTTTATCTGAAAAAACCAATTAATGATATTGATTTTACAAATAGCTTAATGATGGTTTGCAATAAACGATCTATAAAAAAATAAGGTAGTTAGTAATTATGGCTCGAATTTTAATAGTTGAAGACGACAAAGCCCTGTCGGATACGTACGCAGAAACGCTCACCCACGAAGGGCACAACCCGATTGTTTGCAGCGATGGTCTTGATGCTCTTCGCAAATTAGAAGACGAACGTTTTGATTTAATTATTACAGATTTACAAATGAATAAACTTTCTGGGCAAAAACTGATCGAAATTTTGATCGAAAGAAAACGAACGCTTCCGTGCCCTATTCTTATTTCAAGCGGTTTTATCAGCGATGCCATTATTCACTCGTTTGGCCAAAATGAATTCATACATTTTTTACCCAAACCAGCATCTCTGCAACAGCTGAAAAATAAAGTCCAAGAACTCTTAAATAAAACAGGCCCAAAGTCAAAATTTGATGTTCGATTTATAAATCCAATTCTGAATGCAACGATTGAAACAATTTCGACAATGACTGGCCTTGAGGTTTCTCATGAAAAACCATACATCAAAAAAATAGATGAACTGAGTGGCGACATCAGTGGTGTCGTCGGAGTTGTGGGATCAGGATTTAAAGGTACTGTTTCTTTGTCTTTTTCAGAGCCGGTTTTTTTAATTATCGTTTCAAAAATGCTTGGTGAAGATATTCAATGCATCGATGAAGAAAATAAAGATGCTGTCGCCGAATTGCTAAATATTATTTTTGGAAAAGCTAAAAAAGTATTAAATGAAGGTGACTTAAATATTCAACCCGCAATCCCCACGATTGTTCGAGGCAAAGATCATTCGATCGCTCATCGTTTTCAAAATAAAACCATCGTGCTTATTTTTAAATGTGTTAATGCTGGCGATTTCCGTATCGAAATTTCGTATATGAGCTAATCACGTTTGAATCGTTAATTCCCAACAGATCCGGAAAATAATTTCTTCAGAGCCACTAAAAAAACTGTATCAATTTTATCTGCATACATTCTGGAAATATACTTTATAGCATCCGGTCCAGACAAACCCACATGATTCTTACTGGTTAAAACTTGGCCTGTAAATAAATTTGCACACTGTAAAATTTGCGACAGCGGATGGAAATCTTTTTTTGATTTATGAGCCGGATAACCTTGCCCACCAATTTCCTCATGATGTTCACTGATTATTTGAATAATATCTTCGGGTACAGTTCGAATTCCTAATAAAATCTCTTTACTACGGTTCACATGGCTTTCGACAATTTTACGTTCTTCGAATGACAATAAATGACGTGGCTTTTCTAATATCGTACTGTCGATTTCCTTTTTTCCGATATCGTGAAACATTCCGGCCATACTTAATTTTGAATACGTCGAACTGGATGCAAAACCCATTTGTTTTGCAATCATAATTGAAAACATCGCAACACCCAACGAATGTGCATAAATTAAATCAGAATGTGTGTTTAACATATTTAAAAGGTCAAAATGTTCATCTGAATCAGCAATCACTTCCATCGTGGTATTTAAAAAACTCTGAGCATCTACAAAACTTTCTTGATCGATACCCTTAACAAAAGCTTTTTCCAAAATCACTTCGCCGGTATATTTTAAAAAATTCATTTTCTTTTCGTTTGAAATGTTTTGACTGGATTTCATCAGTTCACTAATTTTTAAATTAAATTTAACCAATTTGCTGAAATCATCTTTTAAAATATAAAGATGCTTGACTCCTTTTTCTTTAAAATGCGTCACACGCTCTTGTGAAATTTCTTCGCCTTGGTTTGCTAATTTAATATATTTCGCATCAGATAATTTAATAAAAATATCGAAATCGGTTTTTGGCTTTGCAACGAATTCCTCTATAGAAACCTTGCAGTATTCATTAGCAGGAACAATCACATCAAAAGTTTTTTTAAAATTTAAAATTCTCTCAATGGCGGCAATCAGTTCTGTATTCTTAAAGGGTTTATTTAAAAATTCTTTAGCACCCATTTCAAAGGCAGATTGAGTCTCGAGCAACATCGAAAAACCTGTCATCACAATAAAGGGAACGGGCTTGTGCGTTCTTGACCATTCTAAGAGTTCAATCCCCGTCAGGCCCGGCATTTGAATATCTGTAATCACAATATCAAAATCTTGAACGCCCAAAATTTTACGTGCTACCAACGCATTTAATGCTGGAGTCACTTCGTATTTTTTATTTGTCAAATAATCACAGATTGCTTCTCTGAAGAAGTCATCGTCTTCAACGACTAATATTTTTGCCACTGAGCGCTCCAGTATTTATAAATTTTTTTCATCTATATTATTTTTCAAAGCCATTTTTTAAAGACACCGGGCTGGGGCTGACTGTTATATATACAAATGTTTGATTCAGTAACATATATGCAATTTCACCAAAAGTCATTGCGCTGATCACATGCCCCGATTTTTTACCTTCAAGGTTTCCGTACAAAAAATTTAAAATGCAATTGCAGGCAAAAAATGGGGTTTCGATATGTTGTTTTTTTAAAACTGATTCAAATTGTTTTTCGTAATTTTCAAAGGGCTTGGCAATTTGATATTTAACACCTGGAAAAACGGGGGCATAAAATCTGACTTTTTGATTTTTATGATCAATGTCTCGGAAACTGACATTGATCATGGCTCCCATATAATCTGCAACAAGTGGCAACTGTGTATCAATTTTATTTTTTAAAATATAATCTGCTAATATGACTTCTTGGCCATTCACAAAGGCTGTCTGCACATCGAACCCGGTTTCCGAAAATTCAATGAAATCGCCGTCACTTTGTTCAAAAATATTTATGATATTTGCAGATGCAATCAGACCATCAGGTAATTCAATATGCATGACCAATGCATAATTTAATAAAATATCGCCCGTTTGACCATTCACAACTTTGGGTGTTTCTGTTGAAATTGACAAATCGACGCCGGTCACCCAACCCACCAGTGGCTGATCAAAAACACCAGGCCATGTTGTGCATTCTTTGGCATATTGCAAATGTATTTCAGAAAAGGCTGGAATCAAAATCAGACTGACTCCATTTTTATAATAATTTTTTGGAATTTCGTTTAAGTTCTTTTCATCATACGTGACAATATTTATGTTCTTCATTTTTGCAGATATTTTTGTAACAAGAATTTTTTCATTTGAAATTAAGCCCCCTGCGTCTGTCATAAAATATGGAATTGTTCCACCAATCCATTGGCCGTGCGGCAATTGCTTCAAACAATTTTCGCTGGCCGCCAAATACAACGCTGCGCCGCTTTGAATGAGCTCTGAAACCTGCGGAATTGTCATCATTTCATTTGTTGTTTGTTTCATTATTTGCCCTCATTCAATTATTTAAAAATAATTTTTATATCATCGATTAAAATATTTGTATTCTTTGAAAAAAAATTAAATGCAATTTCAATTGCTGATTCAATTTTTTGGGGTGTTCGATCGCGGGCCAATAAACGCACACGCATCATCAACATTTTTGTTGGCAAGGCTTGAACATTAAAATCTTCGTTGCCAAGAACAATTTGTTCCCAACGAGGATCTGATTTTGGCGGAATCATGCGCTATCTCCAATGAATCTGTTTTATGTTTGAATCAGAATGAAACAAATTCAATTTAATTTATATTTACCTGAATAAAAAAGACTCTTTTACAGACCTTTGTCTCGTTAAAAACTTTCATTTCAAATTCAATTGCGCCGATAAAATAATATGGAGAACTCTTAATGAAAGCTCAGCAGTTGCGTCATCTATTGCAAACATTAAATTTAAAAAACAAAGCTCCCGATGAGAACGCCTGGTCGCAAATTAAAACTGAATTATCCACATTAGTTGATGCACATTTAGAAGAACATGATTTATTAAAAAAAACGTTCGACCTTGCTTATCAAGAAATGCAAAACATGTTAGAGTTTGTTGCACAGCGTGAACTGCTTTCAAAATCTATTTTTAATGCGTCTTTGGATATTATCTTAACTCTGGATCAATACGGACAAGTCATCGATTACAATCAATCT
>JAYTMM010000158.1:0-2147 GCA_043728555.1 Pseudobdellovibrionaceae bacterium | reverse complement strand
TTAAATTCCTAACCAATCACCCAAAGCTAAACTTTCAATTTCAGCTGTTTCACCCGACAAAAATGTCAACGCACCGGAATGATTTGTTTGACGCTTTTTACAAGCCTCTAAAGCTTCTGTTAAGCATTCAACAGTACAAATTAAATTAATTTGTCCGCCCTGAATTGTAAAATTAAAATGCGATTCTGAATTCACCAATTTAATTTTCATAAATTTGATGTATTGCAATTTTAAATCTTGTTCATTTATTTTCAAACCTGCGACCTTTAAGGGCTCACGAAACTCAATAGGTTCTTTAAAAAAAACTTCGCGTGTCGCCGAACCAAATTCATTGGCCATATCAATCTGATTTTCAAAAAACGGAATCAATTTCGCATATGAATCTGCTGTCCCTGCGATAAAAAATTGGTTCGATGATTGCCCCTGCGACAATGCAAAATGATGCTTGAAACATGTCAGGTCGATATTTTTGATCATTTTTTGGGGTTCTATTCTCATGCTGTCCTTTGGTTGTTGAACGTATATTTAAACACTAACTGATATTTTCATACGATCGTATGAAAATATCACTGTTTTTTAAAATATGTGATGTTTTGGTTGTAAATTCACATGATCATGTGAATTTACGCAGTTAGTGACAATCTGCCTGAAACGTGCGATTAAAAAGCTATGTCAGAATCAGAAAACTCAGAAAATCAAACTCCGATCCCAAATCAACACCCGAATCCAAACATGCACACCATCCAAGTCATGACGGTGTCATCGATCGAACGTATCGGTGCATTTTTATCAACGGGCCAAGACAAAGAATTATTATTACCCACATCTGAACAATTCGGCCATTTATCACGCGGTGACCAAGTCGTTGTATTAATCAAAGAAGACAAAGAATTGCGCCCGATGGCGACTGAAAAATTTGAAAAAATTTTGGCAAAACTGGGCGAAAAATTTTTACCCGAACAATCTGTCGATTTGATTATTTATGACGAAACTGAACTGGGTTACAAAGCCGTCATCGATCAAAAAGCCACCGGAATTTTATACAAGAACGAAGTTTTCGAGAAATTATTTTATGGCCAACAAATCAAAGGCTTTATCAAAAAACAACGCGACGACGGAAAAATTGATCTTATTTTGCGCGCTGCGGGCCACAAAGCGACCGAGGATATCGCAGTTAAAATTTTAGAATTTCTTGAAGACAACAGCGGATTTTACGCCTTGAACGACAAGACTCCGTCAGAAAAAATTCATGATTTATTCGGCGTCAGTAAAAAGAAATTTAAAATTGCATTGGGTGGTTTATACAAACAACGCCTGATCACTGTTGATGATGCAGGCGTAACGCTGGTGAAAAAATAAATTACGGTACGTAACCCAGAATACCCATATAGGTATAGCCTGCACCAATGCCTTCCGCATAATTTGTCGTCGTTAAATAATCACCAGACAGAGGATAATTAAATTTATATAGCGGCGCTAACCCCGCAGCTTGTGCTGAATATATTTTACCTAGGCCACCTTCTTGAATATGACCTTCACAGTTGGAATCAATCGAAACAAAATGTTTTGATCTGTTGATATAGCAGCGATAAATTTGAATTGCATTCGATACTGTTGCTGACTGAACGATACTTCTGAATGCTACACCCTCATAAGTAAAACCTGCATTGACGCCTTCGTTATAATTTGAAGTTACAAAATGTTCGCCCGACACCGAGTTATAAAAACGAAAATTACTTTGTAAAATAATTTCAGTGGCCGCAGGCACTATCGGATTAATAACAACGGCAGGCGCTGAAGCCACAGGCTGAACAACAACAGCAGGCGCAGGAATCACAGGTTGCACAACCGGCGTTACCTGCTGCTGAGGATGAAAATGAATATGCAACTGTTTCATCGCAGACTGAACTTCAGACAAATTTCCGACAACAACATACTGGCGATAATTATAATCGCCAGCGGGTGCTGGTATAACTCTATAAACCGCATTCCACTTCATTGTATTGTATTCGAAAAAATTAAATCGGCCGTATCCGACAGAAGAAAACTGCGCCTGTGGCAAGTCAGGCGAATAAATTCCCATCGCATAATTATGATCACCCGTCGATAAAATAACTGGCAGCGCCTGTTCACCAGCCTGCGAAGAC
>JAYTMM010000157.1:0-4625 GCA_043728555.1 Pseudobdellovibrionaceae bacterium | reverse complement strand
TTGGTCGGATCAACGCCCGATTCATTGAATTTTTCTGTCAATAATATGGATTTATTATTCGGTTATAAATATTCGTTGAACGGAAATTTTTGGGGGCCTAGTTTTACAGGAGCTGCTGGTTACTTGTCCGAAAGCACAAAATTAACGGATACGTCACCGACCGTATTTTCATCATTTGAATCATCAGGTCTGCAAATTCAAGTCGGTGGATATTTTCCGGTGACCGAAAAAAACGATATCGGCATCGGATTAGACGCAAAATTTTTACTAACGCAAAGATTTTCTGAATCACCTTTGGATTCAGGATCGTCAAGCCCTTCGCAAAATCAATTCGATATTTATGGTAATTACATGTACACATCAAATATAAATTTAAAGGCTGAAATTATTTTTGCGTCGATCAATGCAGGATTTAATGGCGCTGGCAACAGAACAGATCCCGCCAGATCTATTGATGAAAAAATAACTTCATATTTGTTCGGCATAGAATATTTATTTTAATGGATATTTTATTCGAAGATGAATTTATAATCTGTGTAAACAAACCGGCGATGGTTTTATCGCAACCTTCTTTTGATAAAAATCGAATGCCAGTCAAAGAACAACTTGAAATGATCAGGCCAGATTTAAAAGATAAATTATTTTTACATCACAGGCTTGATTTTGAAACTTCAGGTGTTTTTTTAATGTCTAAATCAAAGCTAGCGAATAAACCACTGACTGAAATGTTTACGAATCATAATTTTGATAAATTTTATTTATGTTTAACCCGTCCGAATGCTTTGGCTGCGGGTAAAAAAGTAACCTGTGAAATAAATGCTGAAAATGAAAATATTTGGATTATAAAAAATTACATGGCGCCGGCAAAAGGCATGGGTGGCGGCAAACGCCGCATGATTTCTGTTAAATCTGGCGGGTGGGTCGCAGAGACTGAGTTTAAAATTCTGTCTACGAATTCATTATTTCATTATGTTCAGGCGAAACCTAAAACAGGTCGAACTCATCAAATTCGTCAACATTTACAAGAAAGCTATCGTTCAATTTTGGGTGATAATATTTACGGTGGCAAAAGTGCTGATGTGCCCAGATTAATGTTACATGCCCATAGGCTTGAATTTCAGCATCCGATAACCAACGAGGCGCTAAAAATCGAAGCTGCATTGCCAAAAGATTTTGAATCTTGTTTACATAAAGTTTAAATCTGAAATATAGTCAGCAAATGAAAAAAATATTTTATATTTTTATATTTTTATTTGCCTTTAATTCGTTTTCAGACGAAGAAAAAAAAATCGAATTAAAAAGTGTGCTGTTTGAAATTCCAACAACATCTATGGATGCGTTGAATACAGGTTTTTCAAAAAAAGCAATTCCTTGGTGGGTTGGGATTATTTCATCAACACTTGTTTTGTTAAATAACGACGAGGTTATTTTAGAAAATTGGCAACGCGAAGGTCGCGCCGCGGGGCTTGGCAATACAGATAAAACAAAAGCAGTTGCTTCTGCGGGTGAAATTGATTTATTGCGCCTGCCAACGGATACCGCATCATGGATGTATTTTTTGGGTGATGGTTGGATGCATTTTGGAATCAGTGCCGGATTTTTATTAAACGGACAATTCAATGACAATGTTCGCGCTTATAATACGGGTTTACGAATTGCGCACGGAATGGCAACCTCGACAATTTTTAGTCAAATTTTAAAACGCGCTTTTGGCCGACAAAGTCCTTATGTGAAAACAGAGCCTTTTGGCAAATGGAGTCCGTTCCCAAGTATTCCCGAGTATCAAAAACATACTGCCAATTACGATGCGATGCCCAGTGGCCATGTCATGACGGCGACATTAACGTTTACAATTATCAACGAAGCATACCCTGAATATTCAAATTACGTTGTGCCTTTGGCTGTAACGTGGGTCACAGCCTTGGGTTTTCAAATGGTGAACAACGGAGTTCATTGGGCCAGTGATTACCCATTAGGAATTGCGATGGGTTATGTATTCGGTAAAGCCAGCGCACAAATGGGAAAACCCAAATCTGCCGACGACACATCAACAACATCTTGGATGTTGCTGCCGATAACAACACCAGAATCTCAAGGTGTTGCTTGGTTGTATCAATATTAATGCAAAAAAATAATTTTCAAATTTTTCATATTCTTGTAAATCACGAATACGAAGCCAATGATATTTTACTAAAATTAAAATCAGCCGATCAATTTTCAGATTTTGCAAAAAAATATTCAAAATGCTCATCAGCTACAGCCGGCGGTAATTTGGGTATTTTTAAATCCGGACGCTTCGTTGAGACTTTTGAAGACGCTTGTGAATTATTAATGATAAATCAAATTTCAAAACCTGTGCGCACACAATTTGGCTGGCATATTATTTTGAAGAAACAAGGCTGAGCTGCGAGTTACCGATTGCAATAGGTTTTTTAAAAGTATCTAATCGACCTATGGAAATGATCCTCGACCCAACAATTTTATTTTTCTGTCTTGGTGTTTTGGCAGTTTGGTTTAAATCAAATATCGAAATCCCACCGCAAACGACAAAATTTTTATCGTATTATTTATTGATGTCGATTGGATTCAAAGGTGGTATCGCGCTGGCGAAAGCTGAATTTAACCAACACATTTTAATTACAATCACCGCCGGAGTTATTGCTGCAGTTGTTGTTCCGTTGTGGATGTTTTTTATTTTAAGAAAAAAATTAGACTCGCAAAATGCAGCAGCAGCAGCGGCTTGTTATGGGTCCGTCAGCGCCGTTACATTTTTGACAGCAATTTCGTGGCTTGAAAACCGCGGGCTGACTTATGGTGGCCATATGGTAGCTTTGATGGCTTTGATGGAAAGTCCTGCGATTATTGTTGGTTTGGTTTTAGCAAAAACTTCGGCGGCAAAATCCGGTAATCAAGCTGTGAAATTTTCGATGAAAGAAACTTTGCATGATGCATTTTTTAATGGGTCTGTTTTTATTTTAATTGGAAGCCTTGGCATTGGTTACATCATGAATCCCGCGAAAGCTCATGATTACCAAGTTTTCGTTTATGATATTTTCAAAGGTTTTCTGTGTTTCTTTTTATTAGATCTGGGAATGTCAGCAGCACGACAAATTAAAGAATTAAAAAACAACGCTTTATTTTTAACAGCAGTCGCAATCATAGCTCCGCTTTTAAATTCGATTTTTGGATTATTGATTTCAAAAGCTTTAAATTTGTCCGTTAGTGATGGATTTTTATTTATTATTTTATTATCCAGTGCTTCCTACATCGCAGTTCCTGCGGCGCTAAAAACAAATTTGCCAGATGCGAAACCCAGCATTTATTTATCGATGTCGCTGGGTCTTACTTTTCCATTTAATATTTTATTAGGTCTGCCGATGTATTGGTGGATGGCACAGAAATTTTTAAGCTAATTCTTCGGAATATCACAGAATAAATAAAATTAACTATTCGCGCCCGGAGCAAAGTTTTTCGGTTTACCATATTGGCCAGGCATTGGCGGCGGAGCATGCGGCGGTGGTAGTGCTGACACTCGATCAGGGTCTGCATCACGAAATTTATTTGTTTTCGCATCAAAATGTAATTTCACATCGCCCGTTGGTCCGTTACGATTTTTACCAATAATGATTAAGGCTTGTCCCGCTTTTTCAGGGCTTTCTTTGTCCCAGTAATCTTCACGATGTAACATCATAATAACGTCAGCATCTTGTTCGATCGATCCTGATTCACGCAAATCGGATAACATTGGACGGCGATCCGTACGACTTTCAACACCACGATTTAACTGAGCCAGTGCAATGACCGGAATTTGCATTTCTTTGGCAATTGTTTTTAAAGCTTTTGAAATTTCTGCGACAGCACGTTCTCGGCTTTCGACTTTTTGTTTTAAATCCATGATCTGAAGGTAATCGATCATAATAATATCAAGACCCACAGTCGCTTTCATACGTCTGCAACGCGCACGAATTTCAAACGGAGAAATTCCTGACGTATCATCAATAAATAACGGAGCTTCACCAATAAATCCTGCGGTCTGAATTAATTTGGGCCACGAAGAATCTTGAATGCGTCCCGATTTAATTTCGCCCATATTCACGCGCGATTCACTGGCTAAAATACGCATCATTAATTGTTCTTTCGCCATCTCGACAGAGAAATACGCTACTTTCTTTTTTTCGCGAATCGCCATGTGCGTTGCTAAATTCAAACTGAGCGCGGTTTTACCCATCGACGGACGAGCCGCAATAATAATAACTTCACCGGGTTGCAAACCTGAAGTCATTTTATCAAGCTCAGTAAAACCCGTGGCAATACCAGTCACATCGACTTTGCGGGTGTAAAGATCGTCAATTTTTTCAATCGATTTATTTACTATATCAAGTGCTGAAACCAATCCTTGTGTGATTTTATTTTCACCGACTTTTAATATTTCACTTTCGGCCAAATCAATTAATGATTCAACGTCTGTGTATTCTGTGCCGTAGGCTTTTTCAATCAATCCTGACGAGGTTGAAATTAATTTTCGGAGTAATGATTTTTCACGAATAATTTTAGCATGTGAATCGATGTTCGCAGCAGAAACTACTTTTTCTAAAAGTGTCGCTAAATATTCAGCTCCGCCGATT
>JAYTMM010000156.1:0-2469 GCA_043728555.1 Pseudobdellovibrionaceae bacterium | reverse complement strand
ACCAAGTCGTCAGCAAATTTAATTTGCGTGCTGGGCCGAAGACGCATAGGAAAAAGCCGACTTATTCGCGAGTTCGGTAAAGATTTTAAAATATATTTTGAGATTCAGGGGCTTGGTCCAGATGAAAATGCCACAAACCAAGATCAATTAAATCATTTTTCTTTGGCTCTGAGTGAAAATTTTAATATTCGCAAACAGCATTTCGAAGACTGGTCTGAAGCTTTTAATCACCTCGCCGATCTTATTAAAAACAAAGAGGCCCTTATTTTACTTGATGAAATATCTTGGATGGGGCGAAAAGATAAACTTTTTTCATCCAAATTAAAGTCTGCTTGGGATAAACACTTTAGTAACTCAGACAAAAATTTTATTGTGCTTTGCGGATCTGTTTCATCGTGGATTCAAAATAATATTTTAGAAAATACAAACTTTGTTGGACGTGTTTCTATGGCCCTCAATTTAGGCCCACTCTCGATACCAGAAATTGAACAATTTTGGATTCAGAAAAAAATTAAACTGAGCTCGATGGAAAAAATACTGCTGCTTTCTGTGATTGGCGGTGTTCCTAAATATCTGGAAGAAATTTCACCCAAACAAAGTGTTGAAGAGAACATTACTCGTCTTTGCTTTTCAGAAGATGGCTTTTTGTTTAAAGAGTACGACCGAATTTTTAAAGATATCTTTGGCGCTAAGTATAAAATACTTGCTGTTATTTTACAGAACTGTTTGCTGTCAAAAAATTCGCCCGGAGTGATCGCAGAAAAACTGGGTCGCAAATTAAATGGGGATATCACAGACTGGATACATATTTTAGAAATTTCAGGGTTTGTGTCTAGAGATTATTACTCGAATCCAAAAGGTGAAGTCTCAAAGTTAAATCATCTCAGAATCACCGATAATTATATTCGATTTTATTTAAAATATATTTTACCTTTAAAATTAAAAATTGAAAAAACTGGCGTTGTCGTTGATTCTCTTTGGAAACTTAAAAATTTCGAATCAATTCTGGGTTATCAGTTTGAAAATTTAATTCTTATGAATCGCGAATTGGTTTACCCCAAATTAGATTTAAAAAATCATCAAATTCTGTCGGCGGCCCCGCACATTCAGAAAAAAAATACGATTCATAAAATGGGCTGTCAAATTGACTTGCTGATTCATACAAATTTAGATGTTTTTTATATTTGCGAAATGAAGTGTAAGAAAATAATCGATCGATCAATCATCAAAGAAGTTCAAAAAAAAGTAGAAGCTCTGAATCTACCCAAAGGATTTTCAAAAAAGCCCGTTCTTATTTATTGCGGCGAAATCACAGCGAGCGATCAAGAAGAAATTGAAAATTATTTTTTGAGAATAATTCATTTTAATGAGCTGACATCATAAACAACAACAGAACCGATGATAATCATGATAAACAACAGTAGTGCCGTTGTATATCATGATACTGTATTGAACTTAAAATTATGCTGCTGGTGTGGGAGCAGGTTTTTTTAATTTATTCGCTTGGCGAACAAGCATGAAAATAACAAAAGCAACGATTAAAAAATCGATGATGTTTTGCATGAAACTTCCATAGGCCAAAACTGCTCCGCCTTTTTTAGCTTCTTCTAATGTTGTTGCAGCTTGTCCGTTCAAAGCAATAAATGATTCAGCGAAGTTAACACCGTTCATTACTTTTCCGACTAAGGGCATAATAACATCGCTGACCATTGAAGATACGATTTTACCGAATGCTCCACCGATGATAATACCGACTGCTAAATCCAAAACGTTGCCCTGTGCAATAAACTTCTTAAATTCGTCTAACATTGAAACCTCCTACGGTTTTTGTTTTATTGTTTTTTAAAAAAATTAGTAATTAGCAACAAATGCTGCAGATAATCCAAGAATGACTAATAATAATTTTTTCATAAGGACTCCTCTATTTTTTTGTGTTATCATTACACAGACCATGGTCCAGCTCAGTCAAACAAAATTTGTGTCGCAACATAACGGAGAAAAATGAGTTCAGTCGCCGGAGAAAATTCAGATTTGTTTATCAAAGGCGTGAAACTGCACATTCAAACCGAAGACTGGGGCGTCAAAGACCAAAGTCTGGTCAGCCGAATTTTTAAAAATGGCGCTGTCATAAAAACGTATCGATTACCCTATGAAAAAATCGCTGACGTTTTAAAAGCCGAGGCCAGACGCAAAGCTCTGGTCCAATTTCACCAGTGGGTTATCGATTCAGCGAATAAAGAAGCCCTGTAAATAACTGGTCGCTAAATCTAGCCTCCACAAGTGCTTTTTTTTTAGCAACAATTAAACAATGCTGAAGTTACGTCACGTTTATAAAACTTATCAAAATGACCGACACGTTTTGCGTGATTTAAATTTCGAAACCAATGAATCTGGTTTGTATTTTATCAAAGGCGAAAGCGGTTCAGGCAAAACCACATTGTTTAAATTATTAACTGCGATGATAAAGCC
>JAYTMM010000155.1:0-10188 GCA_043728555.1 Pseudobdellovibrionaceae bacterium | reverse complement strand
ACGGACAGTTGTCGCAATAATTTTTAAAAAATTACTGAATGGCGCTGTAAATAGCGCCTTCTTTTAATCCCGTCAGCGGTATTTTTACTTTTTCGATGTGAAATAAATTTAAAGTTTCTAAAATCAATTCAATCGCCAGAGGCAAAACATCAATACGGTCACGGCGAATATTTAAATTTTCTTTTTGTGATAACGTCAACGAATTCCAAATTTTTAAAATCTGCAGTATTTCGGTTCGTGTTAAATTGGTATTTGGACTGGTTTTTAAAAGCTGCAATTTTAATTTCGACAACGCATCGAAATTTCCGCCAGTGCCGATCGCAATTTGAATATTTTGTGTTTTATTTTTCAGTTTAATTTTTTTCAAGTATGGTTTTACAATTTCAGAAACTGATTTGTTTCGTTTTTTTGTCAAATTTAGAAGCCTGACAACACCGATCGGAAAGCTTTGTGAAGAAATTATTTTATTATTTTTTAATGTTGAAAATTCAGCGCTGCCGCCACCAATATCGATTAGTAATGCCGTTTCAAAATTAATGATCTGTGATTTTAGAATCGACAACCGAATCAACTCGGCTTCGATTTGGCCCGTGATTGTTTTGATTTGAATTTTCGTTGCAGCTTTTACTTTAGAAATAATACTACGACTGTTTTTTGCATCACGCATAGCACTTGTAGCCAAGCAAATTGTTTTTTGCGCTTTAAATTTTTTATTTAATTTGCTCATTTTTTTAAAAACTTCAATCAGCTCAACAGTGGTTTCTGGTTGAATTTGACCAGAATTAAAAACGTCATTTCCTAGCCGTAAAGGAGCTCTGAATTTTTTTAGAGTAACCCATTGGCCGGAAGGCTGAACGTCTACAATAACCTGCCTGATGGCGTTTGAGCCGACATCGATTGAACTTATACGCATAGAGTAATTTAAGCCTTTTTTTGATTTCAATGCAAGACAGTGTGTGGGTTTTCTGATTATAATCTGACTATGGAAAGAAATATTGATAACCAACTGGAAGAACTTAAAAAATTAATGCTTGAAATGGGCGGCTATGTTGAAAAAGCATTGGCCACCGCAATGGAAGGTTTATTTAAACAAGATTTAAATTTATTAACATCTGTTCACAGCATTGAAAAAAATGTGAATGAAATGCAGCTTAAAATTGATAATGCCTGTTTAAATGTTTTAGCCAAACAAGGCCCTGTCGCCAAAGATTTGCGACTTATTTTATCAATGATTAAAATGAATACCGATCTGGAACGCATGGGTGATCAATGTGTGAACATGGCCTATATCGGTAAAGACATGGTTGAGCGTGGGCAAAGTGTAAATTTCTCTGATATTGAAAAAATGTCGGTTTCTGCGCGTGCGATGGTCAAGGGTTCATTGGATTGCTTTGTTCGTTTAGACTCTGCCGCCGCCGAAAAAATTTTAAAAATGGATGATGATGTGGACGAGCTTAAAAATCATGTCGTGAAAACCAGCATCGCGATGATTAAGCAGAACCCGAACCTAACCGAATCTTGTCTTGATCTGATTTTGATAGCTCGTAATTTAGAGCGATTAGGTGATCACGCGACAAACATCGCCGAAGATGTCATTTTCGCTTTCACCGGAAAAGATATTCGCCATGGTGGAAGCTAACGTTATAAAAAATCATGTTTTAATTATCGAAGATGAATCATCAATTTCTGAATTGTTAAAGATGACTTTGTCAGATTCCTATTTCTCAAATTTTAATTTAAAAATTGAGAAAGCAGAAAGCTGCGAACAGGCAAGGCTTCTGTTTCAAAATCAAAAATACGATTTGGTGTTATTGGATTGGATGCTACCGGGCGAACAGGGCATTGATTTTTTGCGTTCAATCAAAAAATCAAATTCAGAAAATGCACAGGCTTCATTTTTGATGATGACCGCAAAATCTGATTCTGATTCGATTGTGCAGGGGCTTGAATGCGGTGCTGACGATTACGTGACGAAACCGTTTAACTTCCAAATATTAAAAGCACGCATAAAAAATATTTTAAATCGCAAAGTAAATGCTGACAGCCTAAAAAATAATTCAGATGTGATTTTGCTTTTGGGTTTAGTTATAGATTTTGCAAAAGTAAATGTCACAGTTGACGGTCACTTGATTCATTTGACGCCGTCTGAATTTAAATTGCTGGGCTATTTAATTAAATCGCAGGGCCGCGTATTAACTCGTGATCAACTGATTGATTTGATTCAAGGTCAAGATGTCACAGTCACGGGGCGCACAATTGACACTCACGTTTTTGCACTCAGAAAAAAATTGGGTGCTTGGGGTGATAAAATTGAAACCATCCGTGGTGTTGGTTACAGGGTGCTGTCCGAATGATTTATTTATATGTCGCAAGTCTATTTATTTTTTTTGGTGCGGCATATGGTCTGAGCTATTTTATTTTCAAACGCAAAATCAGTGCGCAAATTCAAAAAATGCTTTTAGTTATGCGTGCCGATGAAGTCGCCTTAGACAAGCCCGCCGATGCTTATGAATCTTCAGATGATTTTTTTTCAGATCTTGAGCGAGCTTCTAGCAGCCTACGCCGTAAATATTTACGCCTGAAAAAAAATTCAAATGATGAACGCAAAGCTTATGAAACAGTTTTTTCAGGTCTGAAAGAAGGCATCGTCACTGTTGATCAAAATTTAAAGATTATTTCATTCAATACACGCTTTATGCAATTATTCGGTTGGTCAGAAAATATTTCAGGCCAGAACACATATCTGCAAGACATCATCCGTCAGCCTGAAATCATTGAATCGTTCAAAAAAATATTTATAGATCAAAAAATTATAAAATCGTCATCAGAACAGATGGAAATTTTTATCAGTCCGCTACCGTCTTTGGATGAAAATCAAAAATGGGTGATGGGCGTTTTTTACGATCTGTCAGAGACTCAAAAAATGGATCAAATCCGAGTCGATTTCGTTGCGAATGCGTCGCATGAATTGCGTACGCCGTTGACGGTGATCAAAGGGTATTCAGATTTGTTGCTGCAAAAAATGAAATCTGAAAAAAATGAAAACCTTCAAATGATCGAACCGATCGTTGAAAGTACGCAAAGCATGACCTTGTTGTTAGACGATTTGCTGAATCTTTCAAAGCTTGAAAATTCTCATCAAATTCAAAAAGAACAAATTAGTATTCGTAATCTGACAGAATCAATTTTAACAGAATTTGATTCTGTGCTATCGATGAATCATAAACAAATTGTTTCCAGATTTGATGCGCAAATGATTTTAGCTGATGAAAGCGGACTCAGACAGGTCCTGCGAAATCTGATTGTGAATGCCATCAGATACTCTGGTCCACAGGCGCCCAAAATATTTGTGTCATGGTCCCAGTCTGAAAATAAAATATTTTTATCTGTCAAAGACGCCGGTCCCGGAATTCCAACAGAATACCAAGATCGAATCTTTGAACGTTTCTATCGTGTTGATAAAGGCAGATCCAGAAACCAAGGCGGATCGGGGTTAGGTTTAGCATTGGTGAAACATCAAATGTTGAATCACGGCGGCAAGGTCACATTGAAATCATCTAACGCAGGTACAGAATTTGTTTGTGAATTTCCGAATATATAAGTTTAATAAATTATGACCAATCAAAAATTCGAAGATTATTTCAAATCCGTTTACAAAGACCGTTGGTCTGCAATTTTTTCTGCGTTAAAAGTCGAAACAAAACATATTCAACGACCGAATTCTTTTTTTAAACTGAACACGGATATGCTTGAATTCTACAAAATGGACCCGGCCAGTATTTTGGTCGCTCGCGCACTTGAAGTTTCTAAAAACGAAAAAATACTTGATCTGTGCGCAGCCCCAGGTGGCAAAAGTTTAATTCTGGCCGAAGGTTTAAATTTCGATGGCAAATCTACAGGTGAATTGATCAGTAACGAATTTTCAAATTCCAGACGTGAACGCCTTGTGCGCGTATTCAAAGAATATATTCCTATGGATTTGCGCACCAATATTTTCGTCAAAGGCCAAGACGGAAACCAATTCGGTTTAAAAATGCCCGATCATTTTGACCGTGTGTTGGCCGATGTCCCGTGTTCGGGCGAGCGCCACCTGTTAGAAAATAAATCTGAATTTGAAAAATGGTCCATCAAACGCACACAAAATTTGGCCGTCAGACAATTTTCACTTTTATCATCGGCTTGGTTAACATGTAAAACGGGTGGTCGAATTGTGTATTCAACATGTTCGATATCGCCCATTGAAAATGACGATGTCATTCGTAAATTGGTCAAGCGTCGTGAAGTTCAAATTTTGCATCCAGAATTTTTGTCGGAATTTTCAAGTTCAGATTTAGTGCTTGAGCAAACTGAGTTCGGATATCAAATATTACCAGATCAATCGGGCTGTGGGCCCATGTATTTTTCGGTGATGAGGAAGTAAGGTGTATATGAAATATATTTTATTTTTAACTTTTTTAACTTGTTCTTGTGCTAATCTTAACAAAACTCAAAATTTTATTGATCAACCGGAGAATTCGAGGGCTTCAAGTGTACTTCCATCTCAATTTCAAAAATGTTACGATGATGAATTAAAAATAAACTCTAATGTTTCCGGGATTGTCGTTTTGAATTGGGATATTTCAGAACCAGGTGACGTCTCAGCAGTATCTATCCAATCAACAACATTAAAAAATGAAAATATTGAAAAATGTATGATTGAAACTTTGAAAAAAATGAAATTTCAACCTGTTCCTAAAGGTCATTTAGCGAACATTTCGTATCCATTTACATTTAAAAATAAAAAATAGAATGTGTCTTCCGATCGATATACGACAAAATTTGACGTATATCGATCGGAAGACACATTTATCAGAAATAAATTTCAAAAAAGAATTTAAGTTACTTTTTTCACAAATTCAGATTTTAAATTCATCGCACCCAAGCCATCAATTTTACAACTGATGTTATGGCCGTCAGTGGCTTCTTGCAATCGGATGTTGCGAACTTTGGTTCCGCCCTTAACGGCGCTTGAAGAACCTTTAATTTTTAAATCTTTCAATACGATCACGGAATCACCATCTTTTAATTCGACGCCGTTAGAATCGCGAATTGTTGTATCGATAATTTTTTCAGTGGATTCGACTGTTGAGTTTTCAGTCCACTCATTCGAACACTCGGGGCAGATCCACATCAGACCGTCTTGATAAATATTTTCAGATTTGCATTTCGGGCAGTTTGTGGTCATTTGTTTAGCCTACTTTTTTATAAAGACTGCGCTTATAACTTTGCAAATCATAATACCCATAGGTCTTCGCACGATAAACCTCAGTCACTGCAGAAATTATTTCTTCTTTGATTTCGCCAGAAATTTCAAGTGGGGCATAGTTTTGTAAATGGTTAAATTCTTCCATCAACTGCAAATGAACGCGCTGGATAAATTCGGCGGCATTTTCCATAGGAAAAAGTGAGTTTTGGATTTCTTCATCAATTATTTGCGCGATCAATAGTTTCATTACTTCTTTTTTCGGGAACTTGTTGTGCAATCTTGAGTCTGCGTTTAGTCTAATTTTGTGAAATCGCCGCATTTTTTTGAATTTAAAGAGCTAGTCCAGTATTTATCTGATGAACTTTCAGGTGCACAGTTGCAAGAAATTATGTCCTGTGCGGATGGTTTAGTTTTAGGTTTTTATCGCTTTCAAACACCCGTTGTAGGAGCTGCAAAAGCAGTTTGGTTGGTTGTTGATTTAGATACGCAGTTTCCATTTCTGGGACTGTTTGATCACAATCCGTGGCACGGACTAAAGTCAGCAAAACCGTTGGGACTATTTTTGAATTCTAATTTTAAAAATCATAATGTATCAAAGATTGATTTAGTTTCTGATCAAGGTCGGGTCGTTCGTTTTGATTTTTCAACAGATTTGAATTTATTTTTTGAAATTCGAATCATCCCCAAACAACCTAACATGATCGCAGTTCGCGAAAGAAAAAAAATTTCTTGGGAAAAGGTCAAAGAGTTAACAAATGGCGGCAGCGAAGAATTTTTGTCGGCTGAAATTGAATCCCGATCTGTGCCGTACATGTTTAAACAATGGCACGACCGCAGGTCAAAATCAGCCAAAGGTGAAAATGTCAAAAAAATATCTGCCGCAAGCCCATACGACAAATGGGTCAAGCAACGCCAAAAAGATATCGATAAAAAGAAAAAAGCCATCGATTCGCTGAATGAACAAATCAAAAATCCATTGATTTTGTCGTATGCCCAAACGGGTGAACATCTTAAAATTTATGGTTTTAAAAATTTGCCGCTCGAATTTTCAAAGCTTGTCGATTTTGAAAAAAAAGTTTCATACAATATCGAAAAATCATTTGAAAAAGTAAAACAATTGCAATCTAAAGCCGTCGGCGCTGAAAAACGCAAACAAATACTTGATGCAGAAATTATGAAATTAAATGATCTGTCTGAACCAACATTTTCAAAGTCACTACAGAATTTAGCCTTGGCAAAATCAGCGCAAATGCAGCGTAAAAAATCAGATGCGCAAGTTCGAAAATTAGTTTTGGATGAATCCAAAGGTTTAGTTTGTTGGATGGGCAAATCCGCTATTGAAAATTCAAAGTTACTTCGCGAATCCAAAGCTTGGGATTTGTGGATTCACCTCAAAGATTATCCCAGTGCCTATGCGATTTTACAAAAAAATAAAGATCAAAGTATTTCAGACCAAATGTTATTAAAAGCCGCCACTTGGCTAGCCACAGAAAGTTTGAAATCAAAAAAAATGCTTAGCGGCGCAAAGTTGGCCGTTGTTATTGTTGAGTGCCGACATGTGCGAGCGCTCAAGGGCGACAAGCTAGGGCGCGTTACATATCATTACCCTCGTGAAATGTTGATTACAGTTTAGTTTTTGCTATCATATTTTTATCGCTTACAACGGATGGTGGCTGATAATGATAGAAGTTTCAAACTTAACAAAAAACTATGGTGATCGCACGGCGATCAATAATTTAAATTTCAAAATAGAAAAAGGCGATGTTGTGGGCTTATTAGGTCCAAACGGTGCCGGCAAATCAACGACAATGAAAATCATTACTGGTTTCATGTCGCCAACATCAGGCGTTGCGCGCATTGGTGGTTTTGATGTTTTCGAAAACCCGCTTGAAGTGAAAAAGAAAATTGGTTATTTACCCGAAACGCCGCCGCTGTATTTAGATATGACCGTCGAAGATTATTTGCGTTACGTGGCTGAATTAAAATTAGTACCAAGCACGGAAATCAAAAAAAATATTGAAAAATCATTATTAAAAACGCAGTTGTTGTCTGTACGTAAACGAGTCATTCGAAATTTATCTAAAGGCTTCAAGCAACGCGTGGGTATCGCACAAGCTTTGGTATCAAATCCAGAAGTCTTAGTTCTAGATGAGCCAACTGTAGGTCTTGATCCGAAGCAAGTCGCTGAAATTCGTGAGCTGATCAAAGAATTAAAGGGTTCGCACACAATTATTTTATCGACACATATTTTATCCGAAGTTCAAGCCACATGTAACAAAGTGATTATTATCCACCAAGGCAAAATTGTAGCCCACGATTCGATTGATCAAATTGAAAAAATGAATCAAGGATTTGTGACTTTGAATTTAAAAACAAGATTAGCAAAAAACATAAAATCAAATCTTGAAAAAATCGAAGGCGTTAAGTCAGTGTTAGCAACAGATGATTTGACCTACGTCATTGAAATGAGTGATCGGGTTGATCTGACAGATGACATCGCAGCGGAAGTTTTAAAATCGGGAGCGGGTTTGGTTGAATTGGTCAGATCCAAGAACCAACTTGAAGACGTATTTTTAAGATTAACCTATGGTCAAGGTATGAATCAGCAAGAGAATCATCAGGTCACGAATGAGGTTTCAGTATGAAAATGATTTGGATTATTTTTAAAAAAGAATTTTTAGGATTTTACAAAAGTCCGCTTTTTTATTTGATTGCATTTTTGTCGACAATTTTATTAAGTATTACATTTTCGATGGGATTGCAAAATTTTGCGATGACGATATCAAACTCAATGTATCAGATGGGTGTGTCATCGCAGCAAATGAACATTCACTACTCTGTGTTTTTGCAGCATTTGTCTTTTTTAAATTTAATGTTCATGTTTTTTGTTCCCGCATTAGCTATGCGATTAATCGCTGAAGAAAAGAAAACCAGAACATTTGATTTATTGCTAACATCGCCTGTTGAATCATTTCATATAGTGATAGGTAAATTTTTAGCTTTATTTTCTGTTGTTTTTTCAATCACGTTGGTCGCGTGTATATATTTTGTGATCAGTCGCCGTATGTTTGAATTTAATTGGGGGCCGACATTGGTTGCAGCCTTTGGTATATTGTTGGTTGGTGCAGTTTACTGCGCTGTCAGTTTATTTGCATCCAGTTTAACTGAAAACACGATGATTTCATTTTCGTTGGGAATTGTTTTTAATATTTCATTATGGATTTTGGGTGGATTATCAGAAGTTTTCGAAGGCCCCATTTCAAAACCAATTTTTGAACAAATTTCTTTAAATCAACATCTGCAGGCAATGATCGAAGGTGTATTAAAAACAAACGGCTTGATATTTTTTTGCAGTCTGATTTTTCTGTTTTGTTTTTTGACTGAGCGACTGGTTGAATCAGCCCGATGGAGAGCCTAATGAAATCAAAAAGTAATCTTATTTTAACAGTTGCATTTGTATTGTTAATTTCTTTGGGCGGTTTATATTTTGCGATTCAATCGTGGATGCCATTTATGTGGTTTTTATTGATCCCTGCAATTTCTGGAATCTTTGCATGGTTTTTTATCGAGCGCGTATTGATATTTGATTTTTTTACAATGAAAACGACAAAACAGGGTCTGAATATGGGCGCTCTGGTTGTCATAGCGACGACACTATTGGTTTTTGTTAATTTTTTAGCAGCCAGATACAATAAAACTTTGGACTTGTCTGCAACAGGTCAATACACACTGTCAGATCAAAGTAAAAAAATTATTGATGCGGCAACGATGGGTGCCGATGAAAACATTCAAGTTTTCTTTTTTTACAAAGATGGCCTTGAAGGTGTCGAATTTTCAAAAAAATCTTTTTCATCGTTAGTCAAAGTCTATCAAGAATATTCTGCAAAAATTAAATTTGAATATATTGAAATGAATTCGCATCCGAAATTAACACAAGACTTTGGCGCCAACAAGGGCGGCGGCGAAGCGTTTGTTGAATATAAAGGTCAAAAAAATCGAATTGAAGGTCAGTTTTCCGGCCAAGGATTGCAAAATTTTTCCGAACAACAATTCACAAATGCATTAATTAAAACGACTCGTAAAACAAAAAAAGCTGTTTATTTTGTGCAGGGTCACAGCGAAAGAAATCTTGAAAGTGAAAAAGACGAAACTGGTATTTTATCATTTAAGCAGATGCTTGAAAAAAATTCCTTGGTGGTCGGAACAATCAATTTAATTGAAAAAAATGAAATCCCAACCGATGCGAATGCTGTTTTGATTATCGGTCCGCAGCAAAAATTTCAAAAATTTGAAATTGAAACATTACAAGCCTATTTAACAAATGGTGGATCATTGATTTTAGCTTTAGATCAAAAAAATACGGCGGGCCTAGATGGTTTCTTAGATCAGTTTGGTTTGGTTCATGAAAAACAATATATATTTAATATTTTAAATTCACCGATGGGGCAGGTTGTGAATTCGCAACAACCGACAGTTGCGATACATTATTCTGAAACCAGTGCTATCACTAAAGTATTTTCTAAAAACTCTTCAACACTTTTTCCTAAACCGAACTCGTTAAAAATTTCAAATATTCCCTCATACATAAAAGCCGATGTCTTGGTTCAGTCACCAGAGGCCTCGATCGCACTTGAAAATCTGGACAGCGCTGATTACAAAGGAAAACCTGCGGCATATAATTTGGCCATTGAATTGAGCGGTAAATTCAAAGAAACGGCGACCAAAAATTTTTCAGCCGTTATTTTTGCTGATGCAGATTTTTTGTCGAACCAATTTATTTTTCAAAATTCAAATCGTGATTTGGCTTTAAATACGGTTTCTGCTTTGATCCAAGAAACTGACTTGGTTTCTTTGTCACCCAAAGAAGTTATGGCGTCGAAAATGATTATGCCAGTTCCTGAATTTAATCAATTTTATAAGTTTGTCGTCGTGGGATTGTTTTT
>JAYTMM010000154.1:0-23065 GCA_043728555.1 Pseudobdellovibrionaceae bacterium | reverse complement strand
GGAGATTTTATGAATAGTAAAAACAAAGCGATCCTTGGAATTTACAAATCACGTCCTGACGTCGAAAAAGCTGTGGATGCTTTGAAATCAGATGGCTTTTCTGCCGCAGATATTTCAGTGCTGATGCCTGAAGGGCCTGGCTCTCAAGATTTTGCACATACAAAAGGAACAAAAGCACCTGAAGGTGCTGCGACCGGAGCCGGTGCGGGTGCTGTTATCGGCGGAGCATTAGGTTTACTGGTTGGTATTGGTACGTTAGCGATTCCGGGCGTAGGCCCATTCATCGCTGCGGGTCCGATCATGGCAGCGTTGGCTGGTGTTGGTGTTGGTGGTGCAGTTGGCGGAGTCACAGGCGCATTGATAGGACTTGGAATTCCTGAATATGAAGCTAAACGATATGAAGGCATTGTAAAAAATGGCGGCATATTATTATCTGTTCATGCAGATACATCTGAAGAAGTCACAAGAGCAAAAAAATGTTTAGAACGCACAGGTGCGCAAGACATTTCATCAACTGGCGAAGCAAAGGGTGAATGGAAATCGTCTTCGACAGCATACCAAAACAAAGATTCAATGACAGGCGTTAACTATTAAGTTCACAACAAAAATATTTAGATAAATATTTAAAAAAAATAAATATTCGTCATTGGAAAAGTAAACTGCTTGTGACTGATATGTGCGACAAGAAAGGATTCGAAATATGTTCACAGAATTAAAACTGTATGTGACTTGTTTTGTGTCCTTTTTTGTCGTCGATTTTATTTGGATAGGGATCTTGATGAAGGATTTTTACATTCAGCAATTAAGGTCTATCGGACGAATGACTGCCGATAAATTTGAACCTCAAATTTGGGCAGCAGTTGCTGTTTATATTGCGTTGTCTGTCGGAATTATTCAATTTGTGCTGCCGAAGATAAATCAAAGCACATCCGTAGTGTCTACTTTTGGAATCGGAGCGCTTCTGGGTTTGGTTATCTATTCGACCTATGATTTTACAAATTTATCGACATTAAAAAATTGGACATTGGCTTTGACATTGGTGGATATTGCTTGGGGCGCGGTACTTTGTGGCCTAGTTTCCATCATCGTGAAATTTGTTCGCGACATCTAAAATTAAAAATTTTTGATAATGAATTATTTGGGGGCATATGCAAACAGAAAATCAAGACACAACATCAGAAAAAAATTTAGCCGCTTTTGGACTTTACACAAATAAAAAAGAAGCTGAATGTGCGATCGGTCGCTTAGAAAAAAATGGTTTTCTACGCAACGATATTTCAATGTTGGCGCCAGAACGTTCAGGTAAGCGTGATTTTGTGTATGAACAAAAAACTTGTATCAAGGACGGTGCTGTTGTCGGATCTGTTGGAGGATTCTTTATTTTCGGATTCGCAGGATTTCTGTGGAGCATCAGCGGTCGATCCGTGATGATCGAAAATACCCTACCATTTTGGTTTATTTCGACAATTGTGGGTAGCTTGATGGGACTTATTTTTGGTGCGGCAGCAGGTGCTTTGGTTGGCATTGGTATACCAAAATCAGCAGCAAAGCGTTACGGTTTTTACCTGAATGAAGGCGGTATTGTTTTATCTGTGCATTTGAAAAATGAAGCGGATCGAAAAATAGCGAATCAAATTCTTCAGACAACACATGCTCAAGATATTTCTGAACTTCATGAAAATGAAATTTGGACTAAAATTATTCCCGAAAAAAGAAAACTCAATTTTAATACTTAAGTCATCAGCAGAGATGATGACCCATCAAATAAATGATAGGGTCATGATCCGTATTTAATTAAAGTGATTTTTCGATTTGTTTCAACTTTGTGATTTCAGATGTTATCGATATTGATTGATTTCGGTGGAGGCATTGTTCGACAGATCATTAAAAACTATGTCTGTATAGTTTTTTTAATATTCTCTACAGCTGCATCTTTCTGAGTTTCAAATTTTTTAAAAATTTCAGAAAGTTTCACGCTCGATTTTTCTTGAGCTTCGCCGTATTTTTGCTGAATAAGTCCACTGATAGATTTAAAATCACCTTTTGTTTTTTCTAAATCGTCATCAGTTAATTTTCCCCATGCTTTTTGTACATCACCTTTAATTTCAAGCCATTTTCCTTTGATTGTATTTTCATTCATTGTCATAAAATATCCTTGTCTGTTGCATTGTTTATTTGTGAATACTTAATAATATATTTAAGGTAACAATGTTTTCTTTTTACCAGTTATTAAAGAAGCTATATAATAAATTGCTGCGCGAATCATTTTTGCTCCTTTGAAAAGTATGATTTAGATATCCAATTTGCAATTGGAATACCGTGAACAGATAACATTTCAAATCGTTCAAGATGAGTAATTGCGGTTTTTTATAAAATAGAAGCAGTTCTTTTTTGCCCCATTGCAGAAATTAATACCCACGATTCAAAAAATTTAATTTTTAAAGAGCATTTGCAAATAATAGATGTATAGATTGACTAGAAATAAGGAATTAAAAATGAATCATTTAAAAAAAAGATCAGTTTTATTTTGAAAAATAAAAATAAAAAACTAAAAATTGATGGGTCTGATGTTCGAACCGGTCAAATTGATGTCACTTTATCTAAGACAGATTTTACAAGCAGATTTTTAACACAATTTTATGATCCCGCTTTTAAAACAGTTCGCAATGAGCTAAATAAAATTACTGATATAGCTTGGGATGGGTATATTAAATATAGACGTGAGCCTATTTTGAAAAAAGCAGGTCAAAAATTTCTTAAACCAAATTTTTTGATATCAGCTGAATGGATTGCAACTTCTAAAAAACTCAACGCTTTAGAAAGAATACAAAAAAAACAGCAATCAAAATCTAAGATATTAATTATCTGTGCCTCATCACGCAATGATCAGACCTGTCCTGGTGAAATGTCTAAAACATTTCGTCTGGCTAAATCAGCTGAGAAACAGATTTTAATGTCAAAGAATTTTGAAGTTGATTTTTTAGATCTGAGCCGGCTAAGTGCTGAATACGGAAAAAAAATTTATCCTTGCAAATCATGTGTATCGACGGCGATGCCGCTTTGCAATTGGCCATGTTCTTGTTATCCAAATCATGCAATTGGGCAAAATGGTGATTGGATGTCAGAGATTTATGAAAAATGGGTTTCTGCACATGGAGTAATGATTGTTACGCCAGTGAATTGGTATCAAGCACCCAGCGGTTTAAAATTAATGATGGATCGTCTAGTTTGTGCCGATGGTGGAAACGAGGATCCCACAACAACAGACGGCAAGGATCCACAGAAAGCAAAAGCTTTAGAACTTAAAGGCTGGGTATATAAAAAACATTTAGCTGGCAGAGCTTTCTCTGTCATTGTTCACGGTGATGCCGCCGGAGTTGAAAATTTAAGACGCATTCTTGTTGATTGGCTGACAGATTTGGGTTTGATACAAGCTGGAAAAGCCTCGGTTTTAGATCGTTACATTGGATACTTTAGGACCTATGCCCTGAGCCATCAAGACTTAGATCAAGATATTAATTTCTTTAAAGATGTGAATACTGCGGCGGAAAGTCTTACTGTGACAGTTAAATCAATGCGAAATAAAAAATGGATTATTCCTGATAAAAATCTAAAAATAAGTTCGGCACAAAAATAGTTTTAAAAGCGTTAAGGAACTTCGGGACAACTGTTTTAATAATTAAGAACGAACGACGATGACCTCATCATTTATTTTGATGTGGTCATCGTCTGTATAATTACAGAGATTTTTCGATTTGTTTCAGTTTTGTGATTTCAGATGTTTGATCCTTAATGATTTTTTCTGCTAAGGATTTAACTTCTTTATGTTGAAGTTTCGCAGAAGCATCTTGGGCCATTTGAATGGCGCCTTCGTGATGAGTCACCATCATATTCAAATATTCAGAATCAAAGTCTTTGCCCATTTTTTCTTTTAAGGCTGACGTATCCATCATCGGCATGGCCATGTTTGCAATTTCTGATTTTGTATCTAATTGTGAGTACCATTTTTTTTGCCACTTGGCGAATTGGTCCATTTCTTTTGACTGCGTATCAATTATTTTTTGACTTGCTTTTTTGACATCTGAATTTTGACTTTTTTGCAATGCGATCTGAGCCATTTCAACGCCACTTTCGTGATGCATACGCATCATTTCAATAAAGCGATTTTCTGTAGTTGCACTAGAGTTGGCCATCATTTGTGCTGGGGTGTCTAAAGCGCTTGATTGTAAACCGTAGCCCAAACCGAAAAATAAAGTTGTTACCAACGGGATTGATTTTAAATATGTTTTCATTTTTAAATATTCCTTTTCAAATTTTTATTATTGCATTTTTGACATATCTTGGCAGCTTGCTGCGCTTTTTTTACAAGCTTCTGCGCAGGCTTTCATTTCTGTATCGCTGACTGCCATAGCTTCGCAATTATCTGCGCAAGCCGTACAAATTTCAGCGCATGTTTTGCAAATTTGCGAATGAAAATCAGAATTTCTTAACATAAAACGAGCTGACAGTTCGCAAAGATCTGCGCAATCTTGCAATAATTTAATATGTTTTGCTTCTGCGTGTTCGCCGCCTTTTGTCAGACAATGATCTATTGTTTGAATACAAATTTGAGAACTCTCTAAACAATTTTGAATACATGTTTGCAGGACTGCAGATGTATTTTTTTGAGCTGTTGGTGCGCTGGCGTTTGTTTGTGTTTGCATAAATCCTCCTAGGATTGTTTTGTTGTTTGTTGGCATTTTGAAATCGCATTTGGTAAATGAGCAATAAGATCAGTTGCGATGATTCCGATTGTTCCGCCATTTTCAATGGCGATGATATCGGCCGCAACTCCGTGAACAAAAGCGGCCGCAATTGCGGCCTGATGAGCAGATAAATTTTGCGCAAGAAAACCTGCGATAACACCTGTTAAGACATCACCAGATCCTGCCGATGATAATCCAGGATTTCCTGTCATATTCAAATAAATTTTTTCATTCGAATCTGCAATCAAAGTATGAAAGCCTTTCAACAAAACAACACAGCCATAAATTTTGACGGCTTGTTTGATGGCGGCGAATCGATCGTTTTGAATTGTTTCAGTCGAAACACCAAGCAGTCGTGCAAGCTCTGCAGGATGCGGAGTTAATACAGTCGTTGATTGACGATTTCGGATCAAAGATTGTCCGTGATCTTTCATGTTGGCTAAAAGAGTTAATGCATCAGCATCAATCACTAGTGGTAACGGACAGCGTTCTGTAAACTGATGAACAAATTCAGAAACTTCAAATCCTAAACCAATGCCGGGCCCCATTGCGGCCACAGTTGCTTTTTCTGTTAATGCAAGTGCAGCTTCAACCACATGAGCATTCAACGAAGAATGGTGAATTCCTGAAAATCCGCAGGTCATAATAACCGGAGACAATCGACTAACGATCAAGCTTTCTAAATTTTCGGGAATTGCAACAGTCACCAAACCTGCGCCGGCACGTTGAGCGGCTTCGGCAACCAGAATTGCAGCTCCCGTATATCCACGAGATCCAGCAAACACAATCACATGTCCGAATTCAATTTTATTCGTATCGCGTTCATTTTGACGACGAGGCAGCCAATTCCTGATGTCTATGTGATCTGTTGTTTGCGGCTGTGTCTGTGTATTTGTTTCCATTTTTTATTTCTTTATTTGAGCTTAAGCTGGTCCATCAATAGATTCAGTACGGATCAGTTTTTTATTTACAAATTCTTGGATGCCTAGGCTCGAAAGTTCACGGCCATAACCTGAATTTTTGATTCCTCCGAATGGTAAATCCGCAGTCGTCCAAGTGGGGTGATTGATAAACATCATTCCGGTATCGACTTGACTTGCAATTTTTTTACCTCGAGAAATGTCTTTGGTAAATACACAGCCACCCAATCCAAATTCAGAATCATTGGCAAGCTTAACGGCCTCATCTTCGGTTTCAACTTTGAAAAATAAAGCAACAGGACCAAAAAATTCTTCATGATATGCAGGATTTGTCGGTTTAATATCTGTCAGAATTGTTGCTTCCATAAAATATCCGGGGCGATCTAATCGGTGTCCGCCCATCACAAGCGTCGCACCGTGATCAACAGCATTTTTAACCTGTGCTAAAATTTTAATTAACGCAGCTTCGCTGGACAGCGGACCCAGTGTTGTTTTTGGATCCATCGGATCACCTGATTTCAGTGAATCCATTGCAGTTTTAAATTTTTCAAGAAAACGATCAGCAATCTGTTCGACGGCAATAAAACGTTTACCTGCAATACAACATTGGCCTGTATTATTCATTTTGGCCCACATCGCCCATTGAATTGTTTTTTCAAGATCAGCGTCTTCAAGAATAATAAAGGCATCGCTGCCACCCAATTCCATCGTTGATTTTTTTAAATTTTTCCCTGCGCGCTCGGCAACGCTTTTTCCGGCTTCGGCGCTTCCGGTTAAAGCAACACCTTTAATTCTGGGATCGTCGATCATGGAATTGACTTGGTCATGTGAAATGAAAAGATTTGTATACAAACCTTTTGGCGCACCGGCGTCGATCCATAATTTTTCAAAAGCCAATGCACACTGGGGAACCGAGCCTGCGTGTTTAACCATAACGACATTTCCGGCCATGATATTGGGTGCAGCAAATCGAGCCAATTGATAATACGGAAAATTCCAAGGTTGAACGCCAAAAATAATTCCGAATGGAGAATTTTGAATTTCGGCTTGGCCAGACTTAGGTGAGAGTTTTTCAGGGGCCAAAAATTTCTCTGCATTTTTAGAATAGTATTCGATGATATCTGCGCTTAATTTGACTTCGCCCTGAGCTTCGGCAAATAATTTTCCCATTTCTAAAGTCACAGGTTTTGCGTAATCGTCAATATTTGATCGCATAAGATTTGCAGCTTTTGAAACAATTGTACTACGTTCTTTGAAAGTTTTATTTTTCCAAATTTCAAAACAATCTGCAGCAGCCGTTATTGCAGAATCAATTTCTTTGTCTGAGATTTCTTTGAATGTCTGAGACATTTTTTCATCGTTCGGATTGATACTTTGATAGGCCATTGTGTTGTCCTTTGTTTTTAATGTAAATCGTTTGTGATAATCACTTTCAGTGCTTTTTCTTTCATTGCGTTACCGAAAGTTTCATAAGCTTGTAAAATATTTTTCAGCGAAAAATGGTGAGTGATTAATTTTTTAGGTTCAACTTTTCCTGATGTTACTGTTTTTAACAGCATCGGTGTTGTCGATGTATCGACTAACCCTGTTGTTATTTTAATATTTTGTGACCATAATTTGTCTAAATTTAATTGAACAGGTTTTCCGTGGACTCCAATATTTGCAATGTGCCCACCAGCAGTGACAATGGCTTGGCAAACGTCAAAACTTTGCGGCAAACCGATGGCTTCGATAGCCACATCAACGCCACGATTTTTTGTTTCAGCCATGACTTTTTCAACAGCTTTGCCGTCGGTATTATTAATCACAAGGCTTGCACCAAATTTTTTTGCAACTTCAAGACGATTGGAATCAATATCGATCATTATAATTTCAGCGGGTGAATAAAACTGAGCCGTCAATAATGCAGCTAGGCCTATGGGACCGCTGCCAATAATGGCTACGGTATCGCCAGGTTTAATTTGTCCATTTAAAACTCCGCATTCAAAACCTGTTGGCAAAATATCACTGAGCATGACTAACGATTCTTCGTCAGCACCAGGCGGTACATTATATAGACTGTTGTCAGCATATGGCACAAGAACGTATTCGGCTTGGGTTCCGTCAATCAGATTTCCTAAAATCCAACCACCACCTTTTTCACAATGTGAATACATTCCCTTTTTACAATTGCTGCATTTCCCACACGATGAAATACACGAAATAATAACGTGATCACCAACTTTGAAATTCGAGACCTCAGAACCCAGTTGATCAATGATTCCGACGCCTTCGTGACCTAATATGCGTCCATCAGTGACGGTGGGGACATCGCCTTTTTTAATATGCAGATCTGTCCCACAGATTGTTGTCATTAAAATTTTTACAATCGCATCTGTTGTCGATTTTAAAATCGGTTTTGATTTTTCTTCGAACGCCAGATTTCCTGGGCCATGATAAACAAGTGCTTTCATAAAAAAATTTCTCCTTAGATTTTAAAACTACAAATGCAAGCCATGAACCAAATATAAAACAATTCAGTTGCTGTTAAATTCTTTGATAATAAAATTTGATTTTCAAATGGGGATAAATGACTCGTAGAAAAAGAAAACAGACACATATTTTTGTCACGTGATTGTCACATATCTGTTTATATTTCTATACAGAGTTTTATTCAGTGGGCTTGAAATTGCAAAGCACTTTAGATAATACCATCTGATTGTTCAGATATTTTTATTCAGCTATATATAAGGAGATCACTATGTTTAATTTTTTTAATAAAACAGATACTGATATTAAACAGGATGTGTTCAATGAAATGATGTGGGATCCAAGAGTGTCATCGTCAAATATTAAAATTTTAGCTGACGATGGTGTTATCACATTACGAGGAACAGTCCCTCATTATATGGAAAAAATGGCGGCGGTGCATGCTGCACAAAGAGTTGGTGGCGTAAAAGCCGTCGCAGACGAACTTGAAGTTAAAGGTGCGAATGAAAAAACTGACGAAGAAATTGCGCGTGCCGCAATCAGCGCATTGAAATGGAATTATTCCGCTCCGTCGGATATTCGAGTTTCTGTGGCAAAGGGTTGGATCACTTTGGAAGGCGAGACAGAATGGGATTTTCAAAGAAAATCAGCGAAAGATGCAGTCAGTGAGCTTTTGGGTGTTAACGGTGTCATTAATAATATTAAATTGAAAACAAAAATACAGCCTTCAGATATAAAGACCCTTATCGAAGACGCGTTGATGCGTTCTGCTGAAGCGGAAGGGCGCGATATCAGTATTGCGGTCAAAGGCGATAAAGTCACATTGTCTGGACACATGCATTCGTTTTCAGAAATTGAAATTGCGCGCTTTGCTGCATGGAATGCACCTGGAGTAATGAGTGTTCAAAACAATTTAACGATTTCTAATTTGTAGATAAGTCAGGGCGGCGAATGCAGCCCTGAAATTTGATTTAATATTTTGCCAGCTGCCGTGGTCAACAATGTATATAGAGCTTACAAAAATGAGTAAGCTCTAGAGCCAGCCCCAAGCTGATTGTTGTCACCACGGCAGCTGGGGCGATCAGTGTCGCGATATATAGATGGTAAATATAAGTAATGAAATGAGGACGGATGAACGACTTTATTGTTTGGTTAGATTCGAAAAAAGCTCATGTTTTTGCAATTAAAATAACGGGAATCGAAAAATCAGTTATTAAAAAAAATGACAAAGATCATCATACCCGACACAAAAATGATCAGCGCAAAGACAGCCATGCGGGACACTATTATAATGATGTCGCCGAGAAGCTGAAAGGTGCAGATCATTTGTTGATTATGGGTCCGGGTATTGCAAAAAATAATTTCAAGGATCATTTAACAACCCATCAAACTCATACTTTGGCAAAAAAAATTATTGGGCTCGAGAAAATGGAAGGCTTTGAACATAAAACAGAAAAACAAATGATGGCAAAAGCTCACAAATTTTTTAAAACATATAATTTATTTAATAATCCGATTTAATATAATGAGCTGTCGTTAAATATGCCCAGAGTATTGAAAAAAAAAATAATTTATTTTTTAATCTGTTTATTCAGTTTAAGCTCTGCAGTTCAGGCTCAAATACAAGACGCTGCATTACAAGCTACATTACAAGAAAGCTTCAAGCTAGCCCTGCAACAAAGCGCAACGGTCGCAATCTATAAAAATCAGATCGATCAAACAGATGAACAAATCAAACAGGCTCGTGCAGCGTATTTACCTGTGTTATCGTTACAAGCCAGTGTCTTTGAACAACAATTACAATCTACGAATCAATTGACAAATAATTCGTCGTCAGTATCGCAATCGGTTTCACAATCAACATCAAATATAAATCTCAGTCAGAATATTTTTCATGGGTTCAGAGATCTGAATACGGTGAAACAACGTAATCATTTAAAGACCGGATCCGAGTGGGCCGAAAAGCAAGCGACTGAGCAACTTTATAAAGATGTGGCTCAGGCTTTTTATTCAATTCTGATTTTTCAGTCCGATATTTTACTTTATAAAGAACAAATCGAAAGTACTCGCCAAAGAAAATCAGAACTAACAGCGGCCCGAAAAAGTCGTCGAGCAAGAGATTCTGATATTTTAATATCAGAATCAGTTATTGCAAATCTGGTGACAGCAGTTTCTAAAGCTGAAGCGCAATTAATTATTTATCAAGAAACATTTTCGTTTTTAACGGGTTTAACAAATGACGTAAAACTTGTAAATACTGTTCATTTACCCAAAGAATTTAAGACTCAAAATAAAAAAAATGATATGGATATTTGGTTAGAAAATTTTGAGCAAAGGCCCGATATACAAAAATCAAAAATTGATTTGCTGGCTGCCGAAGACGGCATCAGTGCTGCGCAAGCCGGATTTTATCCAAGCTTGAACCTGAGTGCTAATTATTATTTATCTAGGCAAAGTAAAATATTCGGTGAAATGATTAAAGGTTCAGAATGGGATGTGGGTTTAGTTTTAAATTTTCCATTTTTTTCAGGAGGTTTGACCAAGGCACAAGTCAGCGAAGCCAGGCTGATACATCAGACGAAAGAATTAAACTTGCGTTTAACCAAACAAATTGCAAATCAAAATTTGAAAACTTTGATTCAAACTGTACAATCTGATTTTGATCAATTGGCAGAATTCACAAATTTGTCTGATTTATCGCATCGAAGTTATAAACTGATTTACCGCGATAATCATTTAGGCGTAGCCACAAATTCGGATGTTTTGACGGCCTTACAAACATGGCAGGAATCCAAAAGAAATTTTGAACGAATACGGATCACAGCTATTTATGATTATGTCAGGTTGTTGATCGAATCTGGTCAGATCAATTTAGACAACCAAATCAATGGTCAATTTGACTACAGATTACAAAATCAAAAAAAATCAAAACATTCTTTCTGGAGCGAAAAGTGAAAAAAAAATATTGGATAGCCATCATCTTGAGTATTTTTATTTTAATCGCCGGTATTTTCTGGTTTAGAAAAACTCATCAGAGTTCTGTCAATTATGAAATTATTAAACGTGGTGCAATTGTTGAATCCGTTTATGGAATTGGTACATTGACAGCCGAGCGAAGCTTGTCGATTAAAAGTGGAGTGACTTCGACAATTCGACATCTGTATGCAAAAGAAGGTCAGATCGTTGAAAAGGGTGCGCTTCTTGTGGATCTTGAAGGGATTGGTGAATACAAGGCTCCATTTTCAGGGACTGTTGTATCAGCCCCATTCAAAGAAGGCGAAACAGTTTATGCACAAAGTATTGTAATGACGATCGTTGATCCCAGTGAAACATATTTATCAGTGTCTCTGGAACAACAGGGAGCCTTAAGCCTGAAATCTAAACTTCCAGTTAAAATTAGTTTTGATGGACTGCGCGAACAAATTTTCGACGGGACTGTTGAATCTATTTTTTCAACAGGCTCAGATTTTTTGGCTCGTATTAATTTGAATTCATTACCAAAATTTATTTTACCAGGAATGACTGCGGATGTTGCAATTATTTTACAAGAAAAAAAAGATGCACTCTTGATTCCAGTGGCAGCTTTAGAATTAAAAGAGGCTGTATTAACCAGAAATGGAAAAACGATTCGTGTGCCAATTCATGTGGGATTGATTGACGGAGCCTATGCAGAAGTTCTGAGTGGAGATGTTCAGGTCGGAGATCAGGCTGTTATCGCAAAACGTAAAATCAGCAGCGAAACAAAAAAATAAATGATTTCATTGGCGTTCAAATATCTTTTTTCAAAAAAACGACAATCGTTGTTTACATTGCTTGGGATATTTTTAGGAGCAAGTGGTTTCGTTATTATTTCTGGATTTTTTGCAGGTTTTAAAACTTTTTTCATTGAAAATTTAGTCAACAACAGTGCTCATGTTTTTATTCAAGCCAGACAAGATTTTTTAGAACCACACAGTTTAGATCAAGCTTTTTTTGCAGATCCAACCAAATATGTTTTTTGGAAATCTGCGCCAGCAGGAGAAAAAGATGATCATCGAATTGAAAATCCTCAAGGCTGGTCTCAACGTTTAGATGCAGATCCCAGAATCGAGGCGTATTCACCGCAGTTGGTGGTCGCGGCTTTGTTTTCTAAAGCAGGCAGTCCAATTTCTGCGGGATTAATAGGTTGTCTTGCAGAAAAACAATCCAATGTAAATACCGTAGCTTCAAATATGGTCGAAGGAAAATTTTCGGATATTGGCGGCGGCGGAAACCGAATTATTGTCGGCCTTGAATTATTAAACCGTTTAGGCGCAAAGATTTTTCAAAATGTGATTGTTTCAGTCGGAAAGGGCAGACAAACTCCGTTTCAAATCGTTGGAGTTTTTGACAGCGGTAATAAACGATCAGATATGCAAGCCTATGGATCTTTATCCGATGTTCAACGTGAAAACCATACGTTGAATCTGATCAATGAAATCGATGTTCGATTATTTGACTATGAACAATCTGCAACATTAGCCACAACGTGGTCTTCGATTTTAAGTGAAAAAATTGAAAGCTGGGATCAACGAAATGCAAATATCTTTACGATGTTTGCTATGCAGGCCCTGATGAAAAATGTCATTGCATCAGTTATTATGTTGGTTGCAGGTTTTGGAATTTATAATGTTCTGATGATGACAGTGACGCAAAAAATGAAAGACATCGCCATTTTACAAACAATGGGTTACGAATCTTGGGAAATACGAATTCTATTTTTATTTCAAGGTTTAATCCTAGGGCTTATCGGAGCAATACTGGGTTTAATCACAGGTTATTTTGTTTGTAAATATTTACAGACGTTACCTTTCGGCGGACAACCGGGATCGACGCGTCCTCCGGGGCATTTAACAATTGATTTAACTTTTGGAATTTACTTTCAAGCCTCGTTGTTATCAATTTTATCTGCATTGGCCGCCAGTTATTTACCAGCACGTTCTGCTGCGAAATATACTCCAATTGAAATTATTCGCGGTGGAGCAGCTTAATGGGTATCGTAGCAACAAAAATTGAAAAAAAAATTGGTGATCCACCGACACAAATATTGACGGATATTACAATCGAAATCCCAGATGGACAATTTTTATCTTTAACAGGACGTTCAGGTTCTGGCAAAAGTACATTGCTATACATGCTGAGTGGTCTTGATTCTGTGTCGAGCGGAACAGTCGTTGTTGATGACAAAGATCTCAGTCAAATGCGCCGCAAAGAAATTTCACAATTTCGCAATGAGAAAATTGGATTTATTTTTCAATTTAATTATTTGATAGCTGAACTAACAGCGCTAGAGAATGTTCTTTTGCCGGCAAAAAAATATGGTCAAGAAAAAACACGTTTAGAATTAGCAAAATCTATTTTAGAAAAAGTGGGCCTCAAAGAAAAACAGCACAGGCTTCCCAGACAATTATCGGGCGGCGAAGAACAGCGAGTCGCTATCGCAAGATCTTTGATTATGGAACCTAAATATTTATTTGCAGACGAACCCACCGGAGCCTTAGATACAACAAATGGGGAAGTCGTTATGAAAATGTTGAAAGAAGCCCACGAAGATAAAAAAACAACGGTCATACTGGTCACACACGAGCCAGATTATGCAAAACGGGCCCAGCGCCAAGTGAATTTAGCCGATGGAAAAATAATTTCCGATACGATGATTTAAGAGATAGTGCGTAGCACAGTTCTTGCTAACAATAAATTCAAGGAGATAAGTTTATGAATAAATTATTTATTATTTTAGTTTTGGTGACTTGTTCAATTGCGGCTCGAAGTCATATTCCGACGTTACTATTGCCCATCAAGGGAACTCCGATTGCGTCTTATTTTATCGGACAAGCCGATATATCACGAGCTATCTATTCAGAGCTGACAGCGACTGGTGATTATTTTGTAGTTCAATTTAATGTAAAAAATTTGCAAGAAAATTCATTCGAAATTCTGACTCCAGTTTGTCCGCTAATTCCTAATAACGAAATTTATCAGCCGAGTGTGCTGATTTTGGAAGGAGATCTACCATGGAAGAAAAATGGTGAAAGCAATGTGGATTATCTAAATCGTCTAGAAAAAATTGCTGTTGGTAAGGTTGAGTCTCACTTTGTGGTAGGCAGCCGACCACAATTTTATGAAGAGTTTGCTAAACAATATTATTGGGTTGGTGGAAAATTAAAATTATCGCTTGAATCTGGACTGTATGCCTTAGTTGTTTTTAACAAGGGCAATGGTAGAGGTAATTTCACAGTTGGAATCAATGAAAAAGAAAGTTGGACGCCCGATCTTTATAAATATGTCAGTGAAATACTACCAAAAATTTCTGCAGGAATTTGTAATCCAAAAGGTTTTAGTGGCCATATTGTTCAGACTCCAATTTCAGAGCGAATAAACTAAATTCAGCGAAGCAAAACTATTCAATCTGGTTTGTTCTTCGAATTCTACAGTATGTGTGACGAATCTCCAGACGGCAGAATACGGATTTGCGATGACGCCAAAACCAAATTCAGTTTCAAGAATGAATGGCTTTTTTTTGACACGATGACTGTCTTGAAAAGTATTACCGTCTAAAAAAATATTTCTTGCTACAGCAGATCCACGGGCGCCGGCAAAGGCGTAATAACCATTTTCTTTTGAAATTGCATGATTGATCGGCGATATAAAACTGTCGCCGTCGCTGGCAGAGGGTCTGCTGGGGCCAAAATCATCGGGCAAATTTTGACCTATGCGAATCAGTGCGCCGGTGTGAACACCGATATTTACATTGCCAAGTGCTCCACCATAATACGGAAAAAAATCTAAATTTTTTGATTTAAAATATTTAAATCTTTTTTGATAAAAAAATTGCAATGTCGGTTCATCGTTTAAACTGTTTCGCCAACCTTCGGCACGACGATTGCGAATTAGATCATGAAAATTATTTTGTACTTGTTGCCCCAAAGCACTGGGGCCGACAGCACCGACATCGAATTCAATAAACTGAGCCGTATCATTTTTTTTAAAACTGACAGCAAACCCCGCATACAGCCAAGCCGCATAAGGTCGATCTTCGGGAATTAATTCAGTTAAATCCGTATTGTTTGGGCCAAAAATTTGATGCCCTAGGGACAAACCAAAATTAACTTTTGATGAAGATATCTTCTCGTCAAAAAACTTTAATTTTTGAGTTGGTTTTTCGGCCCATCGAGGAATTCTATTATTTGCGTAGATATAAGATAACTTAAGCCCGTTGGTATACGCTTGATCAGAACCAGGACCGCCCATGTTTCGGCTGTCATTTTCAATATAAAAAGCAAGTGCGGAACCTTCGTTTGTATATGTTTGCTGCGCAAAACTGTTGTTTGATGAAAATAAAATAAAAATAGTGAACATCAAAAATATCTGAATCAAAGTCATCATCTGATTATCTGTCAATATTTTAAGATGTCGATTTTTTTCTGTTTATTAAAATAAATGAGGAAAAATGTCCCATCATTATTACAAACGTAAGTCCAGATCATCTGAATTCGATTTTTTTTGGACTGCAAGTTGCAATCAATGAAATAAGAAAAGTTTTCAAAGTTATCAACAATAAATAAAAACAGGAGAGTATTTATGTTCAATTTTTTTTCAAAAACAGATTCGCAAATCAAACAAGATGTCATAAACGAAATCAAATGGGATCCCAGTGTAACATCAACTCAGGTTATTGTGACTGCAAATGACGGTATTGTGACTTTGCGTGGATCAGTTCCACATTATTACGAAAAATCAAAAGCTGAAGACGCTGCACAACGTGTCGGAGGAGTCAGAGCTGTCGCCGATGAAATTGAAGTTAATATGTTGGGATCATTTAATCGAAGTGATGAACAAATTGCAGAAGCCGCTGTCAGTGCAATTGATTGGAGTTATTCAGTTCCCAAAGAAATTAAAATTTCTGTTGAAAAAGGCTGGGTGACTTTGAAAGGTGAAGCTGAATGGGATTACCAAAGAACTGCAGCCAAAGATGCTGTCAGTCAATTGCGGGGTGTTCGTGGTGTAACAAACAGTATTTCAATCACATCAAAAGCGATGTCTTCAGATGTCAAAACACGAATCGAAGACGCTTTGAAACGTTCAGCTGAATCAGAAGGTCGTAAAATTTCTGTTTCAGTTAGTGGCGATAAGGCGACGCTGACTGGTAACGTTCATTCTTTTGCAGAGCTTGAAGTCGCAAGACATGCCGCTTGGATGGCACCCGGAATTATGTTTGTTGATAACAATCTGAAAATTTCGCAGTAATAAGGACGATTTATGACGAGCATAAGCAACCAAATCCAAGCCGCAATTATTGTCGGAAGCTTACGTAAAGAATCTTTTAATCGAATGGTCGCAAAATCTTTGATCGCAGTGACTCCAAAATCTGTAATCCTTGAAATTTTAGAAATTGGACAGCTGCCAATGTATAACCAAGACCTCGATGATTCTCCGCCCAAAGAATGGACAGAGTTTCGACAGCGTTTAAAAAATTATGATGCCGTCATTTTTATAACTCCTGAATACAACAGATCAGTGCCGGGTGTCTTAAAAAATGCCATTGATGTGGGATCGAGACCTTACGGTCAAAATGCTTTTAATGGAAAACCTGGCGCGGTCATCAGTGTTTCGGTGGGTGCACTTGGTGGTTTTGGTGCAAATCATCATTTACGTCAATCCTTGGTATTTCTGAATGTGCCAACAATGCCACAGCCCGAAGCTTATATCGGAGAAGCGGCAAAACTTTTTGAAGCCAACGGCAGTTTAAATAATAAAACCAGCCGCGATTTTTTGACAAAATTTATGACGACATTTGTTCTGTGGGTTGAAGAAAATAAAATGCAAGCCGTAAATCAATAATTTTATATTTCGAGGGGGTCTTATGGTCAAAGACAAAAGTTCTAATGACATCATTTCTGAAAATGAATACACGATGCGCATGAGGTCGGCCTCTACGGATCCTCAAGATGATAGTCCAGGTGATTCTGAATCAGATGCGGGGTCTGAATTTGAAATGGGTTTAGAATATATACCCAATACTAAAAATGATCCAGAAGAGCCCGTAGATATACCGAACGATGAACCTGAAGAACCAACAAATCCAGAAGATCCAGAAAGTCCAATTTTGGTTATGAAAGAAATTCCGGACAGCGCAAAAGTTATTTCGTCAGAGCAACCAGCGCCTTGGATGGATCTTGGTACGGCTTCAAGCACGCATTAATGAAATCGACTTTAAAAAAAAATCGTTCAGTCAGTCAATCAATCGCTCAAGCTTGGACTAATTATGAAAAGCAGGTGCGATCGTCTCGGTCAAAGGCTTCGATAAAAAATATTCACAAGCTGAGAGTATCAACTCAAAAATTTGAAGCTATTTTAAATTTAGCGAACTGTGTACATCAAAACAATCGATCGAAAAATATAATTTCACAAGTTAAAAATATTCGAAAAAGCCTTGGCCCACTACGAGACATGCATATTCAATTTAAAAAACTTCAAAAGTTTAAAATTAAAAACTTTAGCGATAAAAAACAAAACGCATTTTTAAAATTTATGTCTGGACAAAAAAAAGCAGCTCACAAAAAAGCTATTCAACGTCTTGATGATATATCGTTGCGTGACGAAAAAAACGATGTTAAAAAAATAATAAAAAAAATTAAGAATTACGAATCAGAAAATAATAAAAAAAGTAATCAAATTCAACTGAATTCAAAAATGAAAATAGACATGTCATTTTTAAATGATTCATTGAGAAACATAAATCCAGAACGAGCCAAAGAAATTCATGAATTTCGAACGCTAGCAAAAAAAATACGTTATCAAGCTGAATATATAAATTCAATAACAGATTCAAAAAAATATGATTTGAAAAAAATTAAATTTATTCAAAATATCACCGGAGAAATTCAAAACGACAGTGTTTTGATTCACACGCTTGATCATTTTTTGAAAATTAAAAAAAATTATAATAATTCTAAGGTATTAAAAATTAAAAAAGAAATTCAAGACCATCAAGCGGCTATTGTTAAAAAAGATTTAAATCATTTGACAGCTTTGAAATGAAAAAAGTAAAACTTGATGAAAAAACAGCAAATGATCATCCGCTGTGTAAAGACAAATTAGATGCTTTGGCAAAAACAGAGATTTTGCAAAAAAAACTATATGACTTATTGTATCTGATGTTTGCAAATAATCAGCAATCATTGTTGATTATTTTACACGGCATAGATACAGCAGGCAAAGACGGAACTGTCAGGCATATTTTTGCAGGAGCAAATCCGCAAGGATTAAAAGTATTTTCATTTAAACGGCCCACGATTCAAGAATTTCGCCATGATTTTCTATGGCGCTGTCATACACATACTCCAGAAAGTGGATTGGCGACTATTTTTAATCGGTCATATTACGAAGAAGTCACAACAGTGATGGTTCATCCTGAAATATTAAAAGAACAACATATTCCAACAGAAAAATGCAATCAGCCTGATTTTTTCGAACAACGCTATGATCGAATCAATGATTTTGAAAAACTGTTGGTCCAAAGGGGAACAGTTGTTGTCAAATTTTTTTTACATATTTCTAAAAAAGAACAAAAAATGAGAATTAATGAACGTTTAAGTAATCGCAGTAAAAATTGGAAATTTTCAACCGAAGACGTCAAAGAAAGAAAATATTGGGATGCGTATAAATTGTCTTTTGAAAAAATGCTGACTGCGACATCAACGCTAAATTCGCCATGGACGATCGTGCCTGCGGATAACAAATGGTACCGTAATTATGTTGTTTCTAAAACTTTGGTCGCAGCTTTGGGTAAACTGAAAATGAAATTTCCAAAAGTAAATACGAAAGATAAATATTGAAAATGGAATTGTGCCCCACTGTAGATCAAATTTTGACTGATCAAATTGTGAATTCAATTGTAATCGCGTCTGGCAATACTTTTTTTCGTATTAAGCGGTCTGGTTTTTGCCTCTCAATATCTAGACAGGGGGAGGGGGAATGCAAAATATAACACAAAAACAAGACGCAAATCAGATGTCATCGGCGAAAACTTTAAAGAGTACAAAGTCAGAAAAAGTACTTGTTGTCGAAGATGATAAAAATTTAACAGTTCTGATTGGTTACGCTTTATTTGAAGTGATGAGTGATGTTGAAATTGACTGGGCGATCAGTTTTGAAAGTGCGATCAGTCAAATTATTACAAAGGGAGTCAAAAATAAAATTAATCCCTATGATTTAATCATTGTGGATATCTTTTTAGAAGGTTTTGGTAATGGATTTGATCTGATTAAAGTCATACATCGAATTTATCCGGCCGTACCATTTTTAATTATTACATCGTTAAGTCGAGATGTGGTCACAGAAAATTTATCTGAAATGCAGACTAAAAACATTATTCATTTAAAAAAACCTTTTATATACGCTGATTGTAAAGCAGAAATAAGCAATATTTTTAAAATTCAAAAAATTATACAATGAGGTCAATATGAATGACAAAGTCAAAAATTGCACATTGCTGGATTCGATGGATAAAGAAAATTTAATGGTCAAATTAGTAGTATTAAAAATTGAAACAACCAGTTTAGAAAAGCAGGATTGGTACAAAGTGCCATATGCAGGTCAAAATTTTATTCAAGATGTTTTGTTTCAAACAAAATTAACGATTAGATGCTTATGGGACGATTTTTTTTTAAAGAAGGGAATAGATTATAAAAATAACAAGCTGCGATTGCAAAATCAAATCGAAGAAATGTGTCAAGTAAATCCCGATCTAAAATTAAATTTTCAATTAATTAATAGGTGAAATATATGGAAAAAAAAATAAATGCACTTGTTGTGTCGACATTAAGTCTGCTCATTGCAAACGGCTGTACAAGCAAATCTATCGAAAAAGAGCTCAATCAAAAAATGGCACAGGAATCATCGATACATAATCAAGCTGATTTAACAAACGAATCAGACAGGCTTTTGAATATGGATGAACAGTTGACGCTCGTGCAAAAACAGCAACTCAAAGATTTAAAAAATCAAACTCGGATGTTGTCTGCAGAGCAAAATTCAGAATCTTTAAAATTAAGATCGGTTTTGATGAAAGATTTGTTGGCTGCAAATTTTAACAGATCCGAAGTTATTTTAATTAAGAATAAACTTAAAAAAGTTGAATCTAAAAAAGTCGAAATTTTATTCGGCGCGATTGAAAAAGCCAACGTGATCTTAGGCCGTGAAGTCTATAAGCACGAACGCTACATGCGCGAATATAATGAAATTCTTGAATAGATCTAAACTAAAATACTAAATAAAAAAAACATTAACACAGGAGAACTTATGAAAAAAATTTTATTTATAGCCGCGATGATGACAACTTTTTCTTTTCAAGCTATTGCAGCAGACGCGAAAAAAACTCAAGATATGTCAAACATGAACATGAACATGAATATGAACATGAGTTTGGAAGATCGTGAAAAAATGGCAGTATCTCATCAGAACATGGCAACATGTCTTCGAACTGACCAAAATTTTAAAATTTGTCATGATGCTCTTAAGAGTGAATGTCAATCTATGATGGGTGCAACTTGTTCTGAAATGGACATGGAAAAACCAATGCGCAAGGGAATGAAACAGAAAAAATAAATCTTTTTAAATTTAACAATATTTTATGTTTAAGATATTGTTAAAGAGTAAACAATATAGAATATCACAAGGAGCATGAATGAGTTCAGATATGCTTGAATCGACTTGGAAAGACATTAAAAAAGATATCATGACAATCTGGAGTCAAATCACTGCAGATGAGCTTGAGCAGTCCAGAGGGCAAATGATGTCTATTTCAAGATTGATCGAGAAAAAATACGATCATGAAAAAGAAGAAATTATTGAAAAATTAAAATCTGTATTCAAAAAATTTGGCCAAACGACAGAAGATATTAAAAATGAAATTGCAGCAGAAAAATAATTATTAAGCTGCATTTTATTTGTGTAATATATCATTGGTTTCAAAACTATAATTTATTTGAATTGTATATTATGCGTTCGCGCCTCACATTGGTCGAAATATATATCTGCAATCAAAGGAACCAATAAAACCATGGCGAATAAAAATAAAATATTGCTAATCGATGATGATGTTGATGTTCAAGATGTCATCGTCAGTTTTTTTAAGACAAAAAATTTCGATGTTGTTGTCTATAGCGAAGCGATGAAGGCTTTTGAAGACCTGACTCATGATCGAGTTAAATGTGACGTGATTATTTGTGATTTGATGTTGCCGACGATAACGGGTTTGGAATTAACTGAAAGATTGAAAGCGATTGGGATTGATACCCCGATCATTTTAATTACAGCTAATAAAAAAGTAGAAATTGCCGTCGAGGCGATTGCTGCTGGAGCCTATGATTTTGTTGTCAAGCCGTTACATTTGCCACAATTATTAGTTTCAATCGAACGCGCTATTTATTTATCTCATTTGAAACAACAAAATTCGACTTTGCGCGATGTTGTTCAGCTGCACACCGGCCCCATAAATATGGAAGGTGTCATCGGCAAAAGCCCTGGAATAAAAAAAGTCATGGAATTAGCTCGCAGGGTCGCACAGTCGAGCGCGAATATTTTAATTACAGGTGAAAGTGGCGTCGGAAAAGAAGTCGTCGCTAAAGCTGTTCACAATATGGGTCCGCGAAAAAAACAACCTTTCATCGTTATTAATTGTTCTGCGATTCCAGAGAATCTTTTAGAGTCTGAACTTTTTGGTCACGCGAAAGGTTCATTCACTGGTGCTCTGGATAAACGAATCGGTTTATTTGAAGAAGCTGACGGTGGAACATTATTTCTGGATGAAATTGGCGATCTGAGTTTGCCACTTCAGGCTAAATTATTAAGAGTACTCCAAGAGAAAAAAATAAAACGAATTGGTGAAAATATTTTTCGCGCGGTCAATGTACGTATATTATCAGCAACACATAAAAATTTACGACAAGAAATCATTGATAAAAACTTCCGAGAAGATTTGTATTTCAGATTAAATGTAATTCCAATTTGCATTCCACCATTGCGCGAAAGAAAAGAAGATATTTTGCCACTGGTTGAATATTTTTTAAAAAAATTCTTAGCCCTAAGCGGTCATTCAACAAAGACCTTTAGTAAAGAAGCCCTTGAATACTTTTTTACTAATTCATGGCAAGGAAATGTCAGAGAGCTTGAAAATGCAGTTGAAAGAGCTTTGGTTTTATCAGGTACGGATATCATACAGCTTGAAGATGTAACTGTTTTTAAAGATGAACTGATTAAATCGACTGAAAATAACGAATCCGACATTGCTTTTGAAACAAACGGAAAGCTTTTAACTGTTGAAGAACTTATTAATAAATATGTTCAATACGTTTTAAAATTAAACAACGGTGTCAAAGATAAAACAGCAAAAGATCTGCAAATTGATCGCAAGACTTTGTACAGACGACTTCGCGAAATAGATTCGCGTCTGAACTGATGCTTTTACTGATAATTATAGATTGTAATATTAAATTGAACTTCTTTTGTATAGATTTATCAATGCGGCGAGCAAGATAAGTAATCTGTTTTTATCGGTTGATTTTCGACTTTTGCCAGCTCTGTGGCTAACAAGTATTGAACAGTTGTGTTATTCGGATCCGAGCCATTTGAATATAAATTTGTCACTGGGTAATCAATGGCTTCCGCAACAAGGCTTAGGTATGTAGGTGCTATTAACGAAGCTTCGATATATTTGTTATTTATAAAATTTTGATCCCAAGAATATATTTTTTCAACAGTGACTAAGTTAATATTTTTATTGCAAAGATAGTCACCTGTTTTGTATGTATGAATTAATTTAAACTGTTGTGGTGACACCCACATAAAAATATTAACTTAGTCACCTGTTTTGTATGTATGAATTAATTTAAACTGTGGGTGTCACCACAA